>JASFVM010000183.1:0-5791 GCA_050049835.1 Gammaproteobacteria bacterium | reverse complement strand
TCTGTAACCAGTATCCGCAAGGCGGCGACGTCTGTGCTGTCACAGGCCGCTGAAAGTATCGGGCAGATTATCCTTGGCAAGGATGACCAGATTCGCCTGGCGCTGACCTGTCTGGTTGCCCGCGGCCATTTGCTGATCGAGGATCTGCCGGGAGTGGGCAAGACCACCCTGGCACATGCGATTGCACAGGTAATGGGGCTGGATTTCCAGCGCATCCAGTTTACTTCCGACCTGCTGCCGTCAGACGTGCTCGGAGTAGCCGTGTATGATCGCGAACGGGCTGTTTTTGAGTACCACCAGGGGCCGATCTTTGCCAATTTCATTCTTGCGGACGAGGTCAACAGGGCAACCCCGAAAACACAAAGCGCCCTGCTCGAAGCAATGGAGGAATACCAGGTCACGGTAGAGGGCGAAACCCGTGATTTGCCGCAGCCGTTTTTCGTTATTGCTACCCAGAACCCGATGCACCAGATCGGTACGTATCCTTTGCCGGAATCACAGCTCGACCGTTTTCTGATGCGTCTGCATCTTGGCTTTCCTGACAGAAGTGCGGAACGTGAGCTGTTACAGGGCGAGGACAGGCGTGACATGATAGAGCATATCAAGCCTGTGCTTGATGCCGGCAAGCTGATCACCATACAGAAACAGGCAGCAGCCATGCATGTTGCCGAGGCGTTGCTTGACTATGTGCAGGCCATACTCGACTTCAGCCGAAGTTCACCAATGTTCGAGTTTGGCCTGTCACCTCGCGGTGGTCTTGCCTTGCTCGGTTCCGCCAGGGCGCTGGCGCTGATTGACGGCAAGGACTTCGTGCTACCCGAACATATCAAGCAGGTTTTGCCCGCCGTGGTTAACCACAGACTGGTAAACACATCCGATGAGCTGGAATCAAGGCAGCAGACAGCTGCCGATTTTATTGCGGCATCAGTTCCTGTCCCCTGAGGAGATAACCCTGGCTTTGGCATCCCTGTTCAGGCTTCCCGACTTCACCCGAAATCCTGCGTTCAAGTTTATCTCCAGGCGTAGCGGCCCGTTTGATGGAGAGGTGGTACTCGACAGAAGCCGTGTCTACATACTGCCAACAAAGACCGGGGTCATCTTCAGTATGTTATTGATTATTCTGCTGCTGGGCTCGGTTAACTATGGCAAGAGCCTCGGTTACGTCCTGGTTTTCCTGCTGGCAGGTATCGGCAATGTCGCAATGTTTGCCACGTGGCGAAATCTGGCCGGTTTGCGCTTGCGTGCCGGTGGTTGTTCGCCGGTGTTCGCCGGCGAAGAAGCGGTTTTTGCCGTGTTGCTGGAAAATCTTGACGCCACGGGGCGGTACTCGATTGCTGTCAGTCAGAACGCTGAGGAATTCGAGGTTGTGGATGTGCCGGCCGACGGTGTTGCACAGATACACTTCAGCAGGAAAACCGGCCAGCGCGGCATGGTCAGTGCAGGGCGTTTTCGCCTGTATACCGGATTTCCGACCGGCTTGTTTGTTGCCTGGACCTGGATCGAATTGAAAATGCAGTGTGTCGTCTATCCCAGGCCTGCATTAAAAGCCCTGGCCCCACCGGGCGATAATGTTGTCGATGGCGAGAGCGACCTGCCGGGAGACGGCTTCGATGAATATACCGGCCTGCGCAAATACCATGCCGGTGATTCGTGGCGGCGTGTGTCATGGAAAGCCACGGCACGCAGCGGAGAGCTGTATACCAGGGAGTTCGCCGGCGGCGCGCCTGAACTGCAATGGATCGACTGGAAGTCGGTTGCAGCCGGCAGTACGGAAGAACGCCTGTCGCTGATGACCCGCATGGTAATTGATGCTGAAGCACAGCAGCGCTATTACGGCATGAGGCTGCCGTATATTGAAATTACCCCCGATCATGGGCACAGGCATTACCTGCAGTGCCTGAAACATCTGGCATTATATGGACAGCGCTGAACGCAAACTGACAGCAAAACTGTTGCCTGTTTTGCTGGGCATACACATGGTCGCCATGCCGCTGTATCCGCATTTGCCGTTACTGGTATTGCTGTTTTCCGGTTTCTTTACCCTGTGGACATTGCTGATTGTCAGCGGCCGGGTTGCACCGCCCGGTCGCTTGCTGATGTTATTGCTTACCTTGATGGTGGTCGCTGTTTTGCTGCAGTCGTTTGGAACCATCTTTGGTCAGCGCCCGGGTTCGGCGATGTTGCTGTTGCTTTCATTTTTGAAGCTGTTTGAAATGAAGTCATCGCGTGATATTGCGATCGTGATCTTCATGGGTTTCTTTTTGATTGCCAGCAACTTTTTCTATTCGCAAAGTCTGCTGATCGCGATCTATGTTTTTATTGTTGTCATCTATCTTGCGGCCCTGCTGATTGAATTGAGTGACCGTCTGGGCACGACACAATTCAATACGCGCATACGGAAATCATTACGCATGGTAATCCAGGCGGTGCCGATAATGCTGATCCTGTTCCTGTTGTTTCCGCGTATACCCGGGCCGCTGTGGGGACTGCCCAGGGATGCGCAGTCAGCGACCACCGGGCTGACAGATGAGATGTCGCCGGGCAGTATCAACCGGCTGGTCGCATCCGGCGAAGTGGCTTTTCGTGTGCAATTCGAAGGTGAGCCTCCGCCACGGTCCGAACGTTACTGGCGCGGGCTTGTGTTGTCGGATTACGACGGCACGACGTGGCGGCTCGATAACGCGCCATCGAAAGCGCGTCCATTGCTTGCTGCCTCCGGTGATGAGGAGGCTCTCTACAGTTACGCTGTGATGCTGGAACCGCACAACCAGCGCTGGCTGTATACCCTTGAATCCATGATTCAATACGAAGGTGTGCTGGTGCTGACGCGTGAGATGCAGTTGTTTTCCCGCAACAAGATCATGGATGTGATCAGTTACACCCTGCGCTCGGATACAAAAGCGCAAAACCGGGGCTTGTTCGAGCAGGAACGCAGAAAAAATCTGGCCTTGCCGGAAAATCTTAATCATCAAACTATGGCATTTGCCGGCAGACTGTTCAGCGAGTCCGGCGGTAACAGCGAAACCTATATCGATAATGTATTAAATCATTTCAGTGAACAGGAATTTTTCTATACGCTGTCACCCCCTTTGCTGGGTGAGGATGCGATGGATGAATTTTTATTTGATACTCGCAGGGGCTTCTGTGAGCACTACGCCAGTGCCTTCGTGTATCTGATGCGCGCCGCCGGGATTCCTGCGCGTGTCGTTATCGGTTATCAGGGGGGAGCCATGCACCCGTTCGATGACTACATGATTGTTCGCCAGTCCGATGCTCATGCCTGGGCAGAAGTCTGGCTGGAAGACGAAGGCTGGCTGCGCGTAGATCCGACTGCTGCGGTGTCACCCACCAGGATCGAGAACGGTATAGAAAATGCCGGTCTGGAACGTGACCTGCTGCCATCCATACTGATCTCGGATAGCGTGATTTTCCAGCGCGCACGTTTTATCTGGGACAGTTTTCACAACAGCTGGAACCAGTGGATCGTCGGCTTTAACCAGAAACGGCAGCAACAACTGCTCGAGCTGCTGGGCTTTAAAAATATCTCCACTGCTGATCTCGTTGTCTGGCTGGTGGTACTGGTGTCAATCGCCGGTGGAGTGGTCGCGTGGTGGGTTGTTCGCAAGCAACCTGTGACACAAAAAGACGTGGTCAAATCCTGTTACGACAGATTGTGTCGAAAACTCGCTAAAGCGGGCGTTGTGCATTATCCAAATGAAGGCGCGACAGAATTCATGGTGCGCGCGGTCAATCGGTTACCTGCCAATCGGCAGGAGCTGGCAATGATCACCAGGGATTATGAGTATCTGCGTTATGGCAGTGGTGATCAAACTCAGCGGTTGCAACGTTATCAACGGGCAGTCAGGCGTTTCAAGGCAAGGTGCTGATATCGCCGCATCGGAGCAGCTGATCGATGGTATCGTGATCAGTCTGTACATCAAGCGGGTACTGCCAGGCGGTTGTATATCGATGCGTGAAGGTGATGCGTGGCCTGTCTGTCTGGCAAATGATTGAAGCGCACGCATACTTTGAGTCCCTTTGGCCGATATCAGTTACAATCACGCCCAGTCGCGGCATGCTGTATGCCTGTTCAATAACAAATAAAGTGTTTCGATGAGTTCTACGCCTGATCAGTTGTTGTCCCTGGTTCCGGAATCCCTGCAACAGATCGTATCCAATTACTGGCTGGACTGGTCTGCTGCCTGTGAACAGGCCGGTGTTAAGCCGTCCGTTGATTTATCATTGCTGGGCAAAATCTGGGCCTGCAGTGAGTTTGTTGCACGCCTGAGTATTCGAAGGCCGGAAATATTGCAGCACCTGGCTGCAGAGGGCTTTTCAGCAGAAAGGTCGCCACAGGATTACCAGCAGCAGGTGGTGCAGGCCATCGCCGGGGCTGATGCCACGGAGGAAAGCCTGATGCGTGAGTTGCGCAAGCTCAGGCAACAGGAAATGGTACGCATTGCATGGCGCGATCTTGCAGGGCTGGCCGGGGTTGAACAGATTCTGCACGAGCTTAGCGATTTTGCCGAAGCGGTGATAACACAGACGCTTGAGCATCTCTATCAGCAGACGACCGAGGCACTGGGCGTACCGATGAATGCCAGCGGTGAGCCGCAGAAAATGCTGGTGATGATGATGGGCAAGCTTGGTGGGCGTGAACTTAATTTCTCATCGGATATCGACCTGATATTCGCCTATCCGGACGAGGGCGGTACCGAGGGTGGCAGGCCACTCTCCAACCACGAGTTCTTCCTGCGTCTTGCCAGAAACCTGGTCAGGGTGCTGGACCAGATTACTCCGGACGGCTTCGTTTTTCGTGTCGACACCCGCCTGCGTCCCAATGGCGAGAGCGGACCGATGGCAATGAATTTCAATGCCATGGAGCAGTACTATCAGCTGCAGGGTCGTGACTGGGAACGTTATGCGATGATCAAGGCCAAAATCATCGGCGGTGACGAAGTCGACCGGAAATACCTGGCAGCGATGCTGAGACCATTCACTTTCCGCCGCTATCTTGATTTTGGCGCATTCGAGTCCATCCGCGAAATGAAAGGGATGATCGAGGCCGAGATGCGTCGCAAGGGCATGAAGAACAACGTCAAGCTCGGCAGTGGCGGGATCCGCGAAATCGAATTCATCGGTCAGACGTTTCAGATGATCCGTGGCGGTCCGATGCCGGAGCTGCAGGTCAGAAGCATCTTGAAGGTGCTTTCCTTACTGGCGGAACTCGGTCATATCGAACAGCAGGAGGCTGAGGAACTCAGAACCAGCTACCTGTTTCTGCGCAAGCTGGAAAACAGGCTGCAGATGGAACGCGACCAGCAAACGCATACCCTGCCGGCGGATGAGCTCTCACGGGAGCGAATCCGTCTGGCGATGGATTTTGACAGCTGGGATACCCTGCTAAAGGCACTTGAACAACACCGTCAGGCAGTTACCCGTGTCTTTGACTCGGTCATTTCGACGGAAGAGCAACCCGAAACCGATAGCGCACACTCATTGCAGTTGTTCTGGACAGATAGCGCTCACAGTGAAAGCCTGAGCAAGTGGCTGAAGCAGGTCGGTTGTGACAATGCAGGTGATGTGATTGAGGTACTGACACGCTTCAGAAACTCGGCGAAAATACGCACACTTTCTGAAGACGGTACGCGACGCCTGCACAAGTTGCTGCTGAAATTGCTGCAACAGATCATGGCCTATGATGATTCGCGACTATTGCTCGACCGGGTGCTGGAGATACTGGTGGCAATCGTCGGGCGACCTGTGTACATCAGTCTGCTGCTTGAGTACC
>JASFVM010000182.1:0-5802 GCA_050049835.1 Gammaproteobacteria bacterium | reverse complement strand
CAGGCGGTGTCCTGCATACCCTGGATATGATGACGCCGCCAAAGCGGGCGTTTATCCAGGCCTTCGTCGAAACCATCCTGCAGCCACGCAACATGAACTACAAGTTGCAGTTCATGGGGCCCACGGGCACCAATGCAGTGGAGGCCGCCCTCAAGCTGGCCAGGCGGGTCACCGGCAGAAGTGAAGTGGTGGCTTTCAGCCAGGGGTTTCATGGCATGACCCTGGGGGCGCTTGCCTGTACCGCCAATGAATACTTTCGCAATGCCGCGGGTGCGCCGTTGTGCAAGGTTTCGCACTGGCCTTTTGACACCAATGCTGGTGGCGGTGTTGAAAGTCTGAAAACGCTTCGGGCCCTGTATGAAAACAGCTCGGGTGGCACTGAAAAACCGGCGGCGTTCATCATCGAGGCGCTGCAGGCCGAAGGCGGCGTCAATATGGCCAGCAATGAGTGGCTGCAGGAATTGCAGCAGCTCGCCAGAGACCTGGGCGCACTGCTGATTGTGGATGATATCCAGTCTGGTTGCGGCCGTACCGGTAACTACTTCAGCTTCGAAGGCAGCGGCATCGAGCCTGACATTATTACCCTGGCCAAGGGTATTGGCGGCATCGGGACACCGATGGCGATGAACCTGGTCAAGCCGGAGCATGATGCGCACTGGCAACCCGGTGAGCATACCGGTACCTTTCGCGGCCAGAACATATCCTTCGTTGCGGGTCGCGAAGCCCTGCGTTATTTCGAAGATGATGAGCTCATGGCGGAGACCCGGCGCAAGGGTGAGATCATGGCCAGCCATCTGCAGGATATTGCGCATAAATACAGCGATAAAGGTTTCAGCGTGCGTGGTAAAGGCATGATGCAGGCACTGGATACCGGCGATGGTGCACTGACCAAAGCCATTGCGCGTGACTGCTTTGATCACGGCATGCTGTTCGGCCCCTGTGGTGTCGGTGGTGCAGTGATCAAACTCATACCCCCGCTGACGATTCCTGACGAAGATTTACAGCAGGGTTTAACCATTCTCAGCGAAGCCGTTGATCGGCAAATGGAGGCATAACATGCGTGAAAGAGACGATATGACATTTCCGTTTACAGAATATCAGCGACGCATCGCTGAATTGCGGCAACGAATGGCCGAACGTTTACTGGATGCAGTGATAATTTCTGATGCTGAAAACATCATGTACCTGACTGATTACCAGACAACGGGCTACTCCTTTTTTCAGGCCCTGGTGGTCCCACTCGAGGGTGAACCCTGGATGGTGACGCGCAAGCTCGAGGAATCGAATGTGTTTGCCCGCACCTGGGTTGAGCTTTCACGGCCCTATCCTGATACCGGTGATGCCATCCAGATGCTGGTGACGTCGCTGGTTGAGTTTGGTCTGGCCGGTCAGACGATTGGCTATGAGCGCAACTCGTATTACTTTACCGCTTATCATCAGGACTATTTCCATACCTCCTTTACCAAGAGCCGCCTGATGGACTGCTTTGGTATCGTTGAAGAAGGTCGCCTGATTAAATCAGAGGCGGAACTTGAAGTCATGCAAAAGGCTGCGGTTGCCACCAAGGCGGGCATGAAGGCAGGTATCGAGACGGCCCGCGCAGGTGTTACTGAAAATGAAATCGGTGCAGCGATCAGCCAGGCCATGTTTGCTGCCGGGGGCGAGATACCCGCCGTCATGCCTTATGTCACTTCCGGACCACGTTCCATGATCGGTCATGCTTCCTGGGAAGGGCGGACCGTCCAGCCCGGCGAACATGTCTTTCTCGAAATAGCCGGGTGTTACCGGCGCTACCACACAGCGATGATGCGCACCGTGGTTTGCGGTGAGCTGAGCGAAAGCATGTATAAATCGCAGGAGCTGATGAAGCATGCGCTGGCACAGGCGCGCAGTGAACTAAGACCCGGCCTTACCGTATCAGATGCCGACAAGATGCTGCGTAACATCATCCGTGAGAATGATGTCGGCGCCAAGCTGATTACGCGTTCCGGTTACTCCATTGGCATCGCTTTTCCGCCCAGCTGGGATGAGGGTTACATTATGAGCCTGTTCCAGGGGCATTCGGACATCCTGCGTCCGGGTATGACTTTTCATGTTATTCCATGGATGTGGGGTATCGACGGCGACAAGTCATGTGGTATTTCAGATACCTTTTTCATTACCGAAGATGGCTGTGGCTCATTCTTTGAAGATGTGGAGCAGGACTTTACTGTCAAAGCTGACAAGTCAGCCGGGAAAAAGGTCAGTGATATACAGCCTGCGCTGGAAAAGAAGAAGGATAAAGATGACACATCCAGTAAAAGTGAAAGCGGATAAGGAGTACCTATGTTCATAGCAACCAGCCCCACCACGGGTGAAGAACTGCATCGCTATGCATTACACAATAATGAAGAACTCATGCAGTTCATTGATCGTGCAGCCGGGACGTTTGCCAGCTGGCGTAAAACCACATTTGAACAGCGGGCGGATCTGCTGAGAAAGGTTGCGCGATTAATGCGTGATGATGAAGAACGACTGGCCCGCCTGATGACGGTTGAGATGGGCAAGCCCATCATCGAGGCACGCGGCGAGGTGCAGAAAGCAGCCTGGTGTGCGGAGCATTATGCCGAGCATGGTGCTGATTACCTGGCGCCAGGATCGCTGCCATCGGATGCAACCCATAGCTACGTGCAGCATCTGCCGCTGGGGCCGATCCTGGGCATACTCCCGTGGAATGCTCCGTTCTGGCTGGCATTTCGCTTTTGCGCGCCGGCGATCATGGCAGGCAATACCTGCCTGATGAAACATGACCCTCATGTCCCGGCCTGTGCAGAAGCCATTGCAGACCTGTTTACCCGGGCCGACGCTCCGGCAGGCCTGATGCAGAATCTCAGGATTGATAAAGAGCAGGTGGAAAAGGTTCTCAGGCATGATGCTGTGCGGGCTGTATCACTGACCGGCTCCAGCGCTGCCGGCAGCCAGGTTGCTGCACTCGCCGCCAGCCAGATCAAGCCTGCGGTACTGGAGTTGGGCGGCTCGGACCCCAGCCTGGTGCTTGCTGATGCAGACATTGATGCGGCTGTCGAAGTACTGGCGCTGTCGCGCATCATTAATGCCGGCCAGTCCTGTATTGCAGCCAAGCGTATCATCGTCGAGGCGCCGGTCTATGATGCCTTTATCGAGAAGCTTCATACCCACCTGGCAGCTCTGAAAATGGGTGATCCTGCTGAAGAATCCACCCAGGTTGGCCCTATTGCGCGCGCTGATCTGCGCGATGGCCTGCATCGCCAGGTGAGCAGGACCATAGAACAGGGCGGACGCTGCCTGCTGGGTGGCGAGATGCCCGAAGGACCCGGCTACTTCTATCCCGTCACCTTGCTGGTGGATGTAACGCCCGATATGCAGGCCTCCTGTGAGGAAACCTTTGGTCCGATTGCCGTGGTGATGAAAGCTGACTCGGCAGATCACGCGCTGGCGATCGCCAATGATACCGCTTATGGACTTGCAGCCTCGGTGTGGACAGCTGATGTTGCCATGGCGGAACGCATGAGCCGCGACATCGAAGCAGGGCAGGTCACCATCAACGGAATCGTCAAAACAGACCCGCGCCTGCCGAGCGGTGGTATCAAACGTTCAGGCTATGGCCGTGAACTGGGTCCACACGGTATCCTTGAATTCGTTAATGTGCAGCAGGTCTGGGTTGGGCCGAAAAAGGAATAGACAGGCAATGTAAAGCAGGATCAGAGAGTAATTTTTTCTAATATTGTAGAGAACTGTGATCTAACCCTGCTGCTATCTTTTACTAACGCCTGAGCCGTGGGGTGTGAAGCAGCAAACACGGTTCATTTGCGTTTACTCGATGTATTTAACAATGCTGTATGATTTGCGCCCTAGGATTGCTCGCCTTTCCATAACGCTGGTTTCAACGCCGGTACGTATCTGCAAGTCTCGTGGCATGGATGCCAGAACCTGAGTTCCATTGTCCAGAGTGACAATGGCGATTAATGTTACCCCTGTTTGATTATGGACTTCTGAAACACCTGAAATTATCCCATTGTGCTCATGATGAATCAGCGGGATCCTGTATGCCGCCAGTAAAATCAATACTAACGCTGCCGTGATGGCAATTAACAGCCCGATGTTGTGAGCTGATTTTGCGCGTTTATGAATTCCGGATGCTTTGATCATTGAGATAATATTAAAATCTGAAGCCTGAACATGCAGGAATTTTTACGGCGCCATGCAAAATAAAACAAGTCCGCGTGAAACAGATTGTCAGAGTTGGTGTTCGTTATCAGCACTGCGCTTTTGATGCTTCAATTCAAAACCCCTGACAATTACGAATGCTATTAATGCAAAAATAAAAACCACCAGGTACATCCAGGCCAGGCTTTGCAGGGTTTCAATGATGGTTCTATACACTTCCAGGGTCCAGCGCTCTGAATTCAAGACCAGCACTTCAGTATCTTTGTGTGGTGCGCTGATATAGCGCTCCAGCTGGTAAATTCTTACGCCACCGGATATGCCAACAACATAAGCGGCGAATGTAATATATTTTTGCCATACGCCGGCTATTTGATCCTGAATGATTCGGTTAAATATAGAGGCAACGGGCTTGTCAAATGTTTTGACGACACCAAAGGAGACAGCGATGGATAATGTGAAAGTAACGAATAGCAAAGTGAAAAACATTCGATTTCCTGTTCTTTCGCTCGAACGCTCAAGCTCACGTGCGTGAATCGTCCGGGTTGAGTGAGTTGTCAGGTGGCAGCAGTTTGTTATTTCTCTGAGGCTTGAGATACGCCGGTAAATTTAAAGATAAGTTTGTCGATATACTTTTCAGTTGGTCGAAAAACATACGCTGCTGCGACGGTCATAAAACCGTAGAAAAACCTTTCTTCGTTGTCCTGTGCGACAAACAGTACCAGCACACAAGCGAGGACGATGGCCAGTAGATAGTAGATAGCCCATGCCACTTTGGTGTAGTAGATATATTTCTGATTTTGATTATCTGCCATTTTATCCGCTATTCAGTCTTTATTTTCACTTTGGTATTATACATCGAAGAGCAATTTCGGGGACAAAATACCTGATTAAATGGTAGAGCGGCGCCAACAATAATCAAGTATTGTGTCCCTGTAATTCTTCCTGTTTTTCTGAATAGTTAAAAATTCGTTAGCTGTTACCGTTTACCTGTTCGGTGGGGGTGCCGGGAATGTTGCAAACGGGGGAGGCGGTTCTATATCCGGCGGCAGATACGAAGGCGACGGTTCACCCGCGGGGCCCAGATGCCGTACATATTGATAGATTGCTCGAAGGTCTTCGTCATGCATCATATTGAGATTGAACCACGGCATTGGCGGTCGAACCTTGAGCGTTTTTGCATGCAGTAGCCATTCATTTTCGCTAAGTGTAGAGATCAGCAGGCGAAGGTTGGTGGCATAGGTCGTACCCCAGGGGCCATGCCAGCCAAAGGAGTCACCCGTTAACCATAATGCCTCCGGCGCGCTGCCTTCGGACAACAAGTAACCCGGGGTATGGCAGTCGTTGCATCCGGAGGTTCTGACCAGGTACTTTCCCCGCTCGATAGTATCTTCATCCGCCGTAGCCGCATTAGCCCCGTGGACGGCTGCGCTCAGTGTAAAAGCTGCCAAAAAATACAGGACGCATGGTAATTGTGCCCATGGTATGTGCATTCTGTTCTTCATGATAGTCACCATTTACTGGATTCAATGTTACAACAAGGAAAAGACGGACATGGCGGGATAATATTCAAAGCTGAATGTAAAGCAGTGTCAGAGAGTTTTTACCCAATTCCGGAGA
>JASFVM010000181.1:0-5804 GCA_050049835.1 Gammaproteobacteria bacterium | reverse complement strand
ACTGCGGCAGCACTGAGCAGCAATGCAGCGACACCGATGTCGCCAAAGTTCATGATCGGCTGGCGTGTTCGCAGCAGCGCGGTGCGTGCCATCATCACCAGTGTCAGCGTGCCGAGCGCACCGATGCCTATGCCATGCAACATGTCGGTAACAACGACCGATGCACCCAGCTGCGCCAAACCTTTCAGCAGCAGTCCCGGTACCAGCCAGAGGTAACCCAGTGCCAGCGGCCACAGCGATGACTTCGACAGTGTATGCTGCAACTGCCAGGGTGCAACGCGTAGCAGGGTCAACACGGCGGCAGCAAGGCACAGAGCCCCGGCCAGTGAATCTGCAGCAAGCGCGTCGCCTAACGCGGTACCTCCCAGCAGTGCCGCCAGTGGCAGTTCATAACCACGCTGGCCACGGTCACGGCGAGACTTGCCCTGCCGTTCGACGTGGCCACCGGCAGCCGCACGCAAGGCGCGGCCGCCGATGAGCAGCAACAGCAATGAGATAAGGTCGATCGCGACCAGCAGTGCGGCTGTTTGCAGTTGTGTACCAACTAACCATGTCTGTCCCAGCCACCAGACGATGTCGGCAACGGCCAGTGCGGTTACCAGTACGGGGAGTACCTTGTTTTCGCGACGTTTGGCGGCAGCAAACAGTGGTGGAACTGTGACTATCAGCACGACCAGCGGAAAGCTGATACCGGCAATGAGTGTCATCGTGCTGCCGGCACTGTTGACGGCTACACGGGCGGCCGCCCAGCTCACAACCAGCATCCAGCTGACTGCCGTTGACTTGCGGGTTGCGAGAAAACCGGCGATGACTGCGAGTGTATAGCCGAACAGCATTTCATGACCGTGCCAGGCAGCAGCTGAAATGCTGGCGGAGCCAGAGCCGAAATGCAGCCAGAGCGGTATTACCGCACCGGCGAACAGCGCAGCAAGCGGGAACAGCAGTTGATAGGGTGTCAGGGCCTGGGCATGGCCGCGTTTATTTTTCTTCATGAACAATCAGGTGATAGCGGCCCACTGGTGAGGCATCGGGCGGGTTTGATCGCTTGCGCTGTCACAGGGCCGCAATCTCTGCAGGCAGCCGGTGCGGTCTTTTGCTGCTGTTTCGAACCTCGCCGTGCGGGCTTACTGTGATCGTGCATGATGCGTGGCTCTGCGTCGCCGCTACAACGCGACTGTAAAACGGGTATATGTTGATAAAGTATTTACGCATGTTAACCATCATCAGTCGTGAATATTCTATGTTTTGCACAGGGAGTACTGTAATTGGCAGACATGAGGTTTATACTTGGCATTTCAGGCAGATTACCAACAGGTAATCCTTTAATCTATCCTGCCCCGGAAAAGGTCTTGTTATATGCAACTGTCGACGCCATCCTCCGATTCACGTCCGCTGTTTCCGGCACCGTTGTCCCTGCCACTGAGAATAATTCCTTCCTTTGTTCACGACAGGGCCATGGTAGCGGCGCTCAACCGTGTCTTCAGCAATGAGCTGAAAGAGGGCGAGCTCGACTTTCTGCGCGGCAGGACGGTCCGCATAGCGATTGAAGACGCCGGCATAGAATATGCGTTCACCTTGACAGGTGACAGGCTGGAACCGGCGGACAGTCGCCGCACGCCCGATCTTCTGCTGAATGGCTCTGTCTACGACTATCTTTTGCTGGCAAGCCGCCGTGAAGATGCCGACACGCTGTTCTTTAATCGACACCTGCAGATACAGGGCGATACCGAGCTGGGCCTGTATGTAAAAAACTTTCTTGACAGCCTGGATCTGGATTCAAATTCCTTACCGCTGTACTTGCAGGGTCTTATCCAGAAAAGCCTTCCCTGGTATGAGCGGTTTTTCAAAGCCGGCTGATCATTTACCGGCGAGTTTCGCAGCGGTATAACGTCACGCGTATATGCCCGCAGGCCGACAACTATCAGCGGCAACAGCTGCATCAGTTGCCGCAGCACTGATCGGGCGCGAGCTGTTCCATCCCTGCGTTACCGTGCCAGTAGCCGTTACATTCACCTGACAGGGCATGTTCATGCAGCAGCACTGCAGCATCACCGGCAGACGTTTTTCCATGCAGGCAATCGTGAAAGATGCCGATGATGCTGTCGGTGTTTCTTGACTGGGGGTAGATGCGCAGCACGTCCAGCTCAAGATCGACGAGATTATCGATATTGTCTACCAGGTTCTGTGTTTTTGCCGAAAGCGTCTGGATGCCGTTGAAGACGAGGAATGGTTCATCTTCGCGTGTCTGAAGGAGTACCCCGTCGGGATAATCCATACAGCGGAACTGGCAATCATCCTTAGGCAGGTTGTGTGCGCGTGCAGTGAAACAGCGTGCGGAGTAGGCCAGTGGCAGCCGGCCGAATATACAGACTTCCGTTTCCGTGCCTTCCGGCCTGCACTTGTGAAGTGAAACCAGTGTGTCTTTCGACAGTTCAACCGGTAACGTCCATCGTTTCAAACCGGCCCTGGCCAGTACCGACAGGGTTCGGTTGTTGTAGATATTGACAGCAGGTCCGGTAACGAAGTCCCTGTTACCGGAGAGTAATTGAACCGCGGCCATATCGTTGGCTTCGATCGTATACTCATCGTTGTCGCATATCTTGCGCAACGTGCTCAGTTCCGAGTGTGCTTCAATCAACGTCATTGTTGATATCACCACTTCCTTGCCAGCACTTGTCAGCATCGCGGCGAGCTCGTACCAGTCGTTCATTTTCATCAGGCGTCGCTTGGCGCAAACGGTTTCGCCGAGATAGACGATATCGATATGTGTTTCCGCCATTGCTTCATAGAAACGGAATACAGTTTCACGCGGCCAGAAGTAGGGTATCGGTCCGAGCGAAAGTTTGGGTACTTTATTCATTTGATCAATTACTGCCATGGACGGTGATAGGCACCAAACGTGGTTTGCGAACCTTCTGATATTTTCTCGAGTACCGCGAGCCATGATGCCCTGGCCGTGAAAGCTTCCGGGTTTTGCATGCATTCATCGATTGCGTCTCGCCAGGCCTTCGTCACCTGAGTTACATAGGCGGGGCTGCGTTGACGACCCTCGATCTTTATTGCTTTAACGCCTGAAGAAATTAACTCCGGCAGCAGTTCCAGCGTATTCAGGCTGGTCGGTTCCTCGATGGCGTAATAGGTATTGGCGCCGACTTTGTACCGCCCCTTGCACAGCGTCGGGTAACTCGAAGCCTCGCCATCGGCATAACGGTCAATCAGTATGTTGTTCAGTCTTGTTTCAAGTCCGTTTTTTGTTTCGTTCCAGCTTACCGCTTCCGCGGGCGAACAGGCACCGTACGTGTTCGGTGATTTGCCGGTGACGTAGGAGGACAGCAGGCAGCGTCCTTCGACCATGACACAAAGGCTGCCGAAGCCGAAAACCTCGATCGGAACGGGACTGTTCATCGCGACCTGTTTGACCTGCGGCAGTGACAGCACGCGCGGCAGGACGACACGCCTGATATCGAAGTTGCGGTAATAAAATGCTATCGCTTCCTCGTTGGTCGCCGATCCCTGCACAGACAAATGCAGTCGAAGATCAGGCCAGTGCTGGCTGGCGTAATCCATAACTCCGATATCGGCCAGGATCAGCGCATCAACACCCAGTTCAGCGGCATGATCAACGGCATCCTGCCAGCGGCTAAAGCCGGCCGGTTGCGGATAGGTATTGATTGCGACGAATATTTTGACGCCGCGGTCATGGCCGTAGCGAATACCTTCCACGATGCGTTTCTTGTCAAAGTTGAGGCCGGCAAAGTGGCGCGCGTTGGTGTCGTTGCGAAAGCCGATGTAAACAGCATCGGCGCCGTTATCGACAGCAGCCTTGAGTGATGGCAGATTTCCGGCGGGGCAAACAAGTTCCATAATCACTTCTCCGGCATGATGCCTGTTATCGGGTTGCTACCGGTTTGCGGTAGATGAAATCCAGTACGCTAACGCTGTGCAACCCGGTTTGTCATTAGTATGAACGATCATGATCTGTGACTAACAGGCACTGGCTGTCAGTGGATTCGAACCCAAGCCTGTTTCTTTATCCTCGTTCGGCTGCCGTTGTATTTCGGGTTGCCGGCTTTGCGTTGCCAGCACGGTTGCCAAACGGTTGAGCACCCGCCACTTACCGGCGCACCATGCGGGCGCCAGCAGTACGTTAGCTGGCGCGGTTCCCGTCAGTCGATGAAAAATGACATCAGCCGGTGTACGCGCGATCAGCGCGGCAACATCGGATACATAGGCGCTCATCGTCATCGGCTGGTAGTCGCCGCGTCGCCACTGGTTGGCCAGCTGCGTCCCTTTAACGACATGCAGCGGATGAAACTTAAGTCCATCGACACCAAGCTCCAGCACCTTGTCGAGCGATGCGATATGGTGTTTTGTCGACTCACCGGGAAGACCCAGAATGAGGTGGGTACAAACCTTGATGCCGCGGCGGCGTGCTCTGATAACGGCCTGTTTGTATTCGGCAAAGCCATGCCCCCTGTTGACCTGCGCCAGGGTCTTGTCATGGGCCGACTGCAGGCCCAGTTCCAGCCAGACCTCGTGATCTTGCTGCTGATAGTCCGCCAGCAGATCCAGTACGCAATCCGGCACACAGTCCGGGCGCGTGCCGATGTCAATGCCGATAATGTCCGGTTCATCGAGTGCCTGGTCATAGAGCCCGGCCAGTGTCTGCGTATTCGCGTAGGTATTGGTGTAGGCCTGGAAGTAGGCAATATATTTCGTCGCACCGGTGCGCTTGCGTATGACCTTTCTGCCGGCGGCGAGTTGATCGGCGAGCGCAACCGGTCGGCGGCCATTGGGGCTGAAAGACACATTGTTGCAGAACGTACAGCCGCCGCGGCCAATGCTCCCGTCACGGTTCGGACAGGTAAAACCGGCATCGATGGCGATTTTGTGTATATGCTCGCCATAACGCCTTTTCATATACTGGCCAAAGGTGTTTACATAATTTGAAAGGTTCAAGTGAAAGCCGGTTGCGTAAAAAACTGGAACATTATTCACGTATCACACGATCTTCACATGACATAAGTCAAGGCCGCAAAGACAGCGATGCTTCATGGCTGGCGGCAATGACGTTGACGAGATCAGGGAACGTCGCTACGCAAACGTTGTAAGGTTGCAACACCGGACTTGTATTACAAGCTCTCCGCGCTGTTGAAAGTACTGGCTCGAAGCGGGCGGCGTCCGATGTTATATCCTCGCCGTGGATGATCCGGTATCAGTGCAGACCACAGCGCATAGCATAGATGATGGCTTCATTACGGCTGTGGACACCGAGTTTTGGGTAAATATTTTTGAAGTGGGAACGCACCGTTTGTGTGCTGATAAACAAGTGACTGGCTATCTGGCGAGTGCTCATGCCTCTCGCTGCCAGGCCGAGCACTTTCTTCTCACGGGCTGTCAGGCAGCTATAGCCGTTCGAGTCACCAGTCACCGGGCCATGCGTGCAGGGCAGGGCCATTCTTTGCAGCATGCGGGTTGGATTGACTTGCCGCATATTGAAAAAGACATCCACGCCGCCGTTGTTCTGACGCAGCTGCGGCGGGGTGTAGCTGACACCGATATTGACCAGCACGGAGTTTCCGTCAGACTGGCTCACCACGAGGTCGAAGTCGCGGATTTCAGGCTGACCATTGACAGTCTTCGGCACCGGGCAATGCGGTCCGCAAAATTGTCGGCCGTGCAGATCGATGCCACACAAGACCTCTGCACAGCGAACGCCGCACAAGTGATCGCGCTGATAGCCCATCAGCTGTTCAAACGCATTATTGACGAAGTGGATTCTGCCTGTTTGATCGATGCCGAAG
>JASFVM010000180.1:0-5806 GCA_050049835.1 Gammaproteobacteria bacterium | reverse complement strand
ACGCGCCTGCGGCCATATATAGTGTTTTACTGCAGCAGACTGTTATTGCGCTGTATTTCTGTAGCATCTTTGATAGTAGTGAGTACAAAATCAAAATCTGAATCTGCTACATCGTTTTTACGCTGACGCTTGACCGCATCAATCTCTTCTTTGGCTATATCGGCAGGCGTGATCACTTCGTCAAGCAACACTACCGCAACATCACCGGACATCGTATTCACGACCTGTACGGAAGGTTTGTTCTGCTCGGGATAAGGCATCTGGAAAGCAGCTTCCACCACCATCGGATCAGCCTTGTTGAACTCTCTGCGCTTGACTGCGCCGATATCTTCGATTGTACGATTATCAGAAGAAAGCACGCTCTCGACCGTGTTACCGGCAACGATCCGGTTCTTTGCGTCCTCAGCCGCGGCCATGCTTCTGCTATGGGCCGCTTTCAAGCGCAATACGTTCTCGATATCTGCTCTCACCTCTGTCAGCGGCCTCTTGCTGGCTGGCTCATGTTTAAGCAATCTCAGGACAGCGACATGGTTGGGCTCTATCTCGATGATATCGCTGTTCAGACCTTCTTCAATTACTGCAGACGAGAAGGCGGCTGTACGGAATTTCTCGTTTTCTGCGATACCGCTACCGCTGTCACGGGTAAACATTTCAGTTTTGGCGGGTTGCTTGTTGACAGCGTCAACAACGGCTTCAAGGCTGTCCGGGTTTTCATACGCGGAGATAGCCATATTCTCGGAAATGTCATAGAACATGCTGCCCAGAACTTCCTGCCTCAGCTCCTGTTCAAAATCACCGCGTTTCTCGGCAAATGTTTCAACTTCGGGCGTCCTGATGTCATCAAGCCTGATCAGGTGCAAGCCAAACCGGGTTTCCACGACATCACTGATCTCACCCTTGTTCATGCTGAATAACACATCTTCGAACGGCTTTACCATTTCACCGGCGGACACCCAGCCAAGATCACCGCCCTGGACGGCAGAACCTGTGTCTTCTGAATATTCACGCGCAAGCTCATCAAACGATGCACCATCGTCGAGTTTTTGCTGCAGATCCTTGATCCGCGCCATAACACTCTCCCTGTTGTTCTCCTCTGCATCTCCGATTTGCAATAAGATGTGTCGCGCCTTGCGCTCCTGATTTTTGAGGGCGATCCGCTTATAGTCGTCATACATAGATGCCAGCTTTGCCTCATCAATATCGATACTGTCTTCAAGGTCGCCAGCTGTGATCTCAACATACTCAACACTGACTCTTTCAGGCGACATATATCTGTCGATATTGGCATTATAGTAATCTTCAATTTCCTGGTCTGTCACAACGATATCAGCTGCATCCGTATCGATAGTGTATTTGATCACGCGGATTTTTCGTTGTTGTTGTTCAAGGGCGGCAAGTCGGCGGGCTTCCTCATCTGTCACGAACGCGGTTGTAACGATGGCATTCTGTTTTTGTACTACACGTAATTCGTTGCGCAACCTGGTTTCATACTGCGTGGTTGTCATACCGTTTGAAGCAACGATGTTTTCAAAATAATCCCTGTCAAACTTTCCTTCACGGCTGAACAGGGTCGCGATACTCTGTTTCAGATTATCGTCAGAGATTCTGTACCCGGAAGCATAGCTGTTCTTTTCAAGCACAACAGCATTAATGAGCTGCTCAAGAACCTGCGCTTTAATTTGCGCATTGGAATATGGTATGTTTTTATCAAACTGCTCATTCAGTCTTGCCAGCTGATTTGAATAGGCATTTTCAAACTGATAAACAGGTATTTCATCATCATCAATCATTGCAGCATATTCCTTGCCGCCTCCACCAAGGTAGGACTCTATTCCCCAGAATGCGAATGGAATAGTGATCATTACGATGACCAATGCACCTAACCAACCCTTGATGCGATCGTTGATTGCCTGCAGCATGATTCAGATTGCTCTTGTGTAGTTTTTGACTTGGGTTCGGATTATACAGAATGTATGACACAGCAGGTACCACACGGGCCGTCGTCGTGACGATTGCCCATAAGTGTGGTTTGCTGTAGATGTATTTGGCGGAGCGGACGGGACTCGAACCCGCGACCCCCGGCGTGACAGGCCGGTATTCTAACCAGCTGAACTACCGCTCCTATTGGTGGGTGCTGAGGGGATCGAACCCCCGACATTCGCCTTGTAAGGGCGACGCTCTACCAGCTGAGCTAAGCACCCCTACTGAAAGAGCGCGCTAGTTTACGGTATCTTTCAGCGCTTTGCCAGGCTTAAATGCAGGAACATTTGCTGCTGCAATCTGAATTTCTGCGCCTGTTTGTGGATTACGGCCAGTGCGGGCAGCACGCTTGCGAACCAGGAAAGTACCAAAGCCAACAACGCTGACCTGATCACCGGATTTCAGTGCGTTTGAGATAGCACCAATTACAGCATCAAGTGCACGTGCTGAATCAGCTTTAGACAAATCTGCTGCGTCAGCAACAGCATCAATTAGTTCGGATTTATTCATTGATTATGTTTCCCATGAGGTGTTGTAAATAATTATTAGTATTCATCCACAGTTATTATATTTTTAAGTTCCTTGATTATCAGGCAGTGTAACCACTGTAGATGCAAAGGTGTGTTTTTATACCAGTCCGTGGCGCGCAATGTCAACGATTAAGTATAAAAAAGTACGGTTTTTCCCCGGGAAAAGCAGTGTTTCTTGCATAAAAAAACACATGCAACAGCAAGAACCGTAACATGTGTTTATTATGTAATACTAATAATTAGTGCGGGCGAACGCTATCCCTGTTCTTTTTGCCTTTTCCCTGAGTGCTTGCTTTTCTGCTACTTGCCGACTTTTCTTCAAGTGGAGTCGGCAATTCTACCAGTGCAAATTCAAGCACCTGGTCAATCCAGCGCACCGGTTTGATGTCGAGTTTGGCCAGAATATTCTTCGGCATTTCAGCCAGATCTTTTCTGTTCTCTTCAGGAATCAGAACCGTCTTGATTCCGGCCCTGTGAGCCGCCAGTAATTTTTCTTTCAAACCACCGATCGGCAGCACTTCACCACGCAGCGTTATTTCGCCTGTCATCGCGACATTGGCACGGACAGGTATACCAGTCAGTACTGATGCAATCGCCGTACACATGCCAATACCGGCACTGGGACCATCTTTCGGGGTCGCACCTTCCGGTACGTGAATATGAATATCGATGTCATCCTGAAAATCCGGCTCCAGACCAAGGGATGCCGAACGGCTGCGCATGACGGTCATAGCCGCCTGAATGGATTCCTGCATGACATCGCCCAGCTGCCCGGTAAATGACAATTTACCTTTACCCGGCATTACGGCCGATTCGATGGTAAGCAGTTCGCCACCGACTTCAGTCCAGGCAAGTCCGTTGACCAGTCCAACCTGGTCATTCTCTTCGGCTTCGCCGTAGCGGAAGCGGTGAACACCCAGGTATTTCTCCAGGTTACGGGAGGTTACAGAGGTCACCTTGTCTGTCGGTTTGAGCACGGCACTTTTCACCACCTTGCGGCAGATCTTGGCGATTTCGCGTTCGAGGCTACGCACACCAGCTTCACGTGTGTACAGACGTACGATGTCACGCAGCGCTGAATCGCTGACCTGTAATTCCGTGTCTTTCAGGCCATTGTTCTTCATCTGCTTTGGCAGCAGGTACTTACGCGCAATAGCGACTTTTTCGTCTTCGGTGTAACCCGGCAGACGAATAACCTCCATGCGGTCAAGCAATGGCGCGGGGATATTCATGCTGTTCGCGGTCGCCACGAACATGACATCCGAGAGATCGAAATCCACTTCAAGATAGTGGTCCGCAAAGGTATGGTTCTGTTCCGGATCGAGTACCTCGAGAAGTGCTGATGAAGGGTCACCTCTGAAGTCCGCCGCCATCTTGTCGATTTCGTCCAGCAGGAACAAGGGATTACGGGTGCCTACCTTGCAAAGGTTCTGGACTACCTTACCAGGCAGTGAGCCGATATAGGTACGGCGGTGACCGCGAATCTCGGACTCATCGCGTACACCACCAAGTGCCATGCGTGTATATTTACGGTTGGTCGCACGCGCAATGGACTGACCCAGCGATGTTTTACCTACACCCGGTGGTCCGACGAGGCACAGAATCGGACCCTTGAGTTTCTTAACCCGCTGCTGTACAGCAAGATACTCAAGAATGCGTTCCTTCACTTTTTCAAGACCATAATGATCATCATTCAGCACCTTTTCTGCCGCACTCAGGTCATTACTGATCTTGGTTTTCTTTTTCCAGGGGCAGTCAGTCAGCCAGTCGATGTAATTACGCACAACAGTGGCTTCCGCTGACATCGGTGACATCATCTTCAGCTTGTTGAGCTCGTTGACAGCCTTCTTCTTGGCCTCCTTGGGCATGCCGGCCTTTTCGATTCGCTGTTCCAGCTCTTCGACTTCATTCGGCGTATCTTCGAGGTCACCCAGTTCTTTCTGGATGGCCTTCATTTGTTCGTTGAGATAGTACTCACGCTGGCTTTTTTCCATCTGCTGCTTGACGCGACCACGGATGCGCTTTTCAATCTGCAGCAAATCGATTTCACCATCGATCAGCTTCATCAGGTACTCGAGCCTCTGGTGTACATCGACGATCTCGAGAATTTTCTGCTTTTCATCGAGTTTCAACGACATATGGGCTGCTATCGTATCTGACATACGTGAAGGCTCATCGATGCCTGACAGTGAAGTCAGGATCTCGGCAGGAACTTTCTTGTTTAATTTTACGTATTGATCAAATGCGCCGAGGATCGAGCGGGAGAGTATTTCCAGCTCCTTGTCATCAACGGATGATTCGCTTTCTAGCAAGGAGTATCCCGCTACAAAAAACTCGTCGCCATCTCTGAGATTGTTTACACGCGCGCGCTGCACGCCTTCGACCAGAACCTTGATGGTGCCGTCAGGCAACTTCAGCAGCTGCAGGATCGTAGCCATGGTACCGATTTCATGGACATCATCGACACCCGGTTCATCGATATCTGCACTCTTCTGGGCGACCAGCAGGATCTGCTTGTTGTCCTGCATGGCAGCATCGAGCGCCTGGATGGATTTTTCACGGCCTACAAACAGGGGAATAACCATGTGGGGGTAAACCACAACATCTCTCAGCGGTAAAACAGGAACTTCGGTAGGGGTATTCAATTCGTTCTGATCAGCAGCAGTGGCCATAGGTGCCTCAATAGGGTTGTTTCCATCTTAATGTGGTCAGATTCAGAGACTTCAAGCCTCTGTCCCCAGCTTTATTATTATTCTTGTTGCGACGCCTGAAGATTGTCACCCCCCTCATAAACCAGGAAGGGCTTGTTTATTCCCTCGATAACTGATTCATCGATGACAACTTTTACCACATCATCCTGAGATGGCAGTTCATACATGGTTTCAAGCAATACATTTTCCAGGATCGTGCGCAGCCCGCGTGCACCGGTTTTACGTTGCATGGCTTTTCTGGCAATCGCCCTCAACGCGTCATCACGTAACTCAAGCTCGCAGCCTTCCATTTCGATCATCTTGGCATACTGCTTGGCCAGTGCGTTTTTTGGCTCTTTCAGGATAGTAACCAGAGCATCTTCATCCAGCTCCTCGAGTGTGGCGATGACCGGCAGGCGGCCGACGAACTCGGGAATAAGACCGTACTGGATCAAGTCATCCGCTTCCAGATTGGTGAGCACTTCCGACGGGCTGGCCTGGTTGTCCTTGCTGCGTACCTTGGCACCGAAACCGATACCGCTTTTCTCCGAACGGTCCCTGACGACCTTATCCAGACCGGAGAACGCGCCACCGCAAATAAACAGG
>JASFVM010000179.1:0-5822 GCA_050049835.1 Gammaproteobacteria bacterium | reverse complement strand
CATCTGCACTGATTTTCCAACCTGCCAGGGACACTGGCTGCCGCCACTGGATATTGCCGGCGCCTTTGAACTACATGATGAAAACGTGCAGAACTATCTCGGCGGCTTTCTGGGCAACGATGCCCGAGTCACTATCCACTGGCTGCATCGTCTGGGCGCACTGGTTACAACGCTTTTTATTCTGTTTCTTGCGTTCAGACTGTTCAGTAGCGAGCATCGCGGGTTTGCCGGCTGGCTGCTGCTGGTGCTGGTTGTGCAGGTCAGTCTGGGCATCAGTAATGTCGTGTTTTCGCTACCGCTGGCCGTTGCTGTTGCGCACAATGGTGTTGCCGCACTGCTGCTACTGACTATGGTTACGCTGGTACACACACTGGGGCGGCAAAGAGCAACATCATGACGGCATCAGCGATAAAATCTGCCAGCTGGCGCGACTATTTTGACTTGTGCAAACCCAAGGTTGTTGCGCTGTTATTGCTGACTTCCATTGTCGGCGTTGTTTTAGCCAGCCCGCCCGGTGATATTTCGCTGTTTGTGCTCGTGGTATCGACTCTGGGCATTGGACTGGCTGCGGCGGCAGGGGCGGCAATCAACCAGGTGGTCGAACGCGAAAATGACGCAAAGATGGCCCGTACCGAAGGTCGGCCGCTGCCGCAGGGCAAGGTGACACAACAGAATGCTTTTATTTTTGCCGTGATGCTGGCTGCCGCTTCGGTGTTTATCCTGACGGCGTGGATCAACATACTTACCGCCGTGCTTACCTTTGCCAGTATGATCGGCTACGCGGTTGTGTATACCATGTACCTGAAAAAAGCGACGCCACAGAATATTGTCATCGGTGGCCTTGCCGGCGCGACACCGCCCTTGCTGGGCTGGACCGCGGTGACCAACAGCATTGATCCGCATGGCCTGCTGCTGGTATTGATCATCTACACCTGGACGCCGCCGCATTTCTGGGCGCTGGCGATTCATCGTCGCGATGATTATGCCAGGGTCAACCTGCCGATGCTGCCGGTGACACACGGCATCGAATTTACCAAGTACTCGATACTGGGTTACACCATCCTGATGATACTCGTCACTATTCTGCCCTACCTGGCCTATATGCGCGGTTTGATCTACCTGGCTGCTGCGCTGGTGCTGGGCGGCTATTTCCTTTATATGGTGCTCAAGCTGATGTTTGCCGAACAGCCGAATACGGCAATCAAGACCTTTGTCTACTCGATCAATTATCTGATGCTGCTGTTTATCGCAATGGTCGTTGATCACTATTTCAATGATGATCTGATGAGGCTTTTATTCCCGGCATGAAAAAGGTTCTGGTCATCATTGCGGCTGTTGCTGCAATGACTGCAGGTTTCTGGCTGGCTACTGAAATGAAGTCAGTCGATAACAGTAATCTCCCGCAAATACAGGGCTCGGTACTGGCCACGCCGAGACAGATTGTCGTGCCGGAGCTGACAAAACATGATGGCACTGCCTTCACCGATCAGGACCTCAATGGCCAGTGGACCTTGATGTTTTTCGGCTACACCCATTGTCCTGATATCTGCCCGATGACGATGAATGTACTGGCCGAAGCAAAGAAAATGGCAAGCGGGGATTTTCCGCAGGTTGTACTTGTTTCCGTGGATCCGCAGCGCGACAGCGTCGAGATGCTGGGTGACTATGTGCATTATTTCGATGAGGAATTCACCGGCGTTACCGGCGAAGAAAAAATGATCCAGGCGCTGACCCTGCAAACCAGCGTGGTTTACGCGAAAGTACCGGGCGCCTCGGGTGATGAAAACGATTACCTGGTCGATCACAGTTCTGCGATATTACTGATCAATCCCGGCGGACAGCTCACCGCCTTTCTCAATGCGCCGCATACGCCGGGTGGTATTCTGGACAGCGTAAATAAAATTGTGCGCCAATGAATGTAAATGCTCTTCACCACAGAGACACAGAGGGCACGGAGAATGCCACTTATAGTTTAAAAACCTTATTCACCACAGAGGCACGGAGAACACAGAGTTTATTAACGCAAAGGCGCCGAGACGCAAAGCACGCGAAGAAAATCAATTATATTCATATGTACTGGTTCTGATCAGACCTGACAACTATTATCTGGTTTTAAATTGCCCGGCGTGGTACATGAAATTTATTCCACAGATAAACGCAGATAAACACAGATAAAGCTGTTATTTCAGTTTCTAAACATCCGAGTTTATCGGCGTTTATCTGTGGATAATTTTACTATGAAGATCCCGGCAGCTATAGAGCAAGCAAGTGTAGCCCGGATGAAGCAAAGCGTAATCCGGGATCATTTCTGAATTATTGATAACAATAAAAACGTTTTCTCTGTGCCTCCGTGCCTCTGTGGTGAACAATAAGTCCCTAAGGTCTGTCGTCCACAACCTCTTCCTTCGCGACAACCAGGAAGTCCTGCTTATGGATATTCATCGCCATCAGGGTGCTGCTGGCGACATAGATGGATGAGTAGGTACCTACAACGACGCCGACAATCAGGGCAAAGGCAAAGCCATGAATGATTTCGCCGCCGAATATAAACAGCGCGGACAATACCAGCAAAGTGGTCAACGATGTCATCAATGTACGTGACAGCGTCTGGTTGATGGACAGGTTCAGAATTTCCACGGGTGAGCGTTTGCGCACGGTGCGGAATGTTTCGCGGATACGGTCGAGAACGACCACGGTGTCATTCAACGAGTAACCGATGACCGCCAGCAACGCAGCGAGCACGGTCAGGTCAAAGTCCATCTGGGTAATGGAAAATACACCAACGGTAATGATGACGTCATGGATCAGTGCCAGGATGGCGCCGACTGCAGACTTGAACTGAAAGCGGAAGCTGACGTACAGCAGGATACCGCCAAGTGCAACCAGCATGGCCAGCCCGCCCTGGTCGCGTAGCTCCTCACCGACTTGCGGGCCGACGAATTCGACGCGGCGCATCTCGATGTTCTGCGCTGAGTCCTTTTTCAGAATAGACAGGATCTTGTCACTGAGCCCGGCCTTGTTGACATCAGCACGGGGTGCAATGCGCACCAGGATATCTCTCGAGGTACCGAAGTGCTGGACCTGGGCATCATTGAAACCGTTGTCTGCCAATACTACGCGTATCGGACCAATATCGACTTCTGAATCATAGCCGACCTCGATCAGGTAACCGCCGGTGAAGTCGATACCGAAGTTGAGTCCCCTTGCGAACAGGCTGCCGATCGAAGCGATGATGAGTAGCAGTGATATTGCCAGCGCAATCTTGCGCTTGCTCATGAAGTCGATTGTCGATTTGCCTTGAAGAAATTGCATAGTATTGTCCTGTTATATCGACAGTTTTTTGACGTTACGTCCACCATAAATCAGGTTCACGATCGAACGTGTACCCACAATTGCGGTGAACATGGAAGTGATGATGCCGATGCAGAGTGTAACAGCAAAGCCTTTGACCGGGCCTGTACCCAGGCTGAACAGTACGATGGCGGCCAGCAAGGTCGTAACATTGGCGTCGGTGATGGTGCTGAACGCCTTCTCGTAGCCGGCGTGAATACTTGCCTGCGGTGAGTTGCCGTTGCGGATCTCTTCGCGAACACGTTCGAAGATGAGCACGTTGGCATCCACGGCCATACCCACGGTCAGCACGATACCGGCAATACCCGGCAATGTCAGGGTTGCCTGCAACAGTGACAGGATCGCAATAATGAATACGAGGTTCGCGGTCAGTGCGACATTGGCGATCAGGCCGAATGATTTGTAATACAGTGCCATGAATATCAGTACCAGCACGAAACCGATAACCACCGACTGGAAGCCCTGTTCGATATTGTCCTTACCCAGGCTCGGGCCGATGGTGCGCTCCTCGACGATTTCAACCGGTGCCCGCAGTGAACCGGCCCTCAGCAGCAAGGCCAGATCACGCGCTTCCTGTGATTCCAGCCCGGTGATCTGGAAGCGTGCGCTGAACTGTTCCTGGATCGTTGAGACATTAATGACCTCTTTTATAGTGGTGCGCTTCTTGACCACCTCGTCACCGACCTGCTTGCTTTCAACCTTGTTTTCGATGAATACAACAGCCATTGGTTTCTTGACGTTCTCACGGGTAGTCTCCCCCATTTTCTTGGCGCCCTTGCCGTTGAGGCGAACGGAAACGGCAGGCACGCCTTTTTGCTGGTCAATGGTGGATGCGGCATCGATGATCTGGTCACCGGTTACAATAACGCTACGTTTCAGCAATACCGGACTGCCATCACGCTCGTGGTAAAGCAGTGCGTTGAGTGGAGCGCGGCCTGTTCTTTCGGCTTCATCCCAGTCTGCACGCGTACCTTCGGTGAGTCTGAACTCGAGTGTGGCGGTAGCGCCGAGAATCTTCTTGGCGCCGGCCGTATCCTGGATACCGGGCAGCTGGACCACGATGCGCGAGTCACCCTGCTGCTGGATTACCGGTTCTGCCACACCCAGTTCGTTGACACGATTGCGCAGGGTGATGATATTTTGCTGCAAGGCTGATCTTTTCTCGTCGCGGGTGGCGACTTCCGTCAGTTTTGCATCGATAAGGAGGTCTTCCTCATCCATTTCGAAAGCCAGTTCGCGGAATTGCTCTTCCAGGCTGTCCAGTGCCTGGTACATGCTGTCACTGTTACGGAAGCGGATATGCAGGCCTTTTTCGTCACGCGTTATCCCGCGGTAACGGATTTTCTCGCTGCGCATGTGGCTGCGAATATCCGACAGCAGGCTTTCCTCGAGACGCCTGATTGCCGCGGCCATATCAACTTCCATCAGGAAGTGAACACCACCGCGCAAATCAAGGCCGAGGTACATGGGTGCCGCATTGAGTGCGCGCAGCCAGTCCGGCGTTGCCGGTGCCAGGTTGAGTGCGACCAGGTACTGCTTTTCCAGTGACGAGCGCAGCAGATCTGCTGCCTGCAACTGGATATCAGCATCGTCAAACCTGATCAGTGCCCTGCCCTCGATGACATCGGCAGACTTGATGTTAATGTTGCTGTTGCCGAGCGTTTGCTCGATCACCAGCATGTCTTCCTGGGTTAAGGATTTGGTACGGTGTGATACCTGTACTGCCGGGTCTTCGCCGAACAGGTTTGGCAGTGCATAAAGGGTGCCGAAGACGAGCGCAATGATGAGCGCTATATATTTCCACAGTGGATACTGATTCAGCATTGCTGAGACCTTATGTTTTATGAATTATTATTATAAAAAAGACGGTTAGTCTTTTGTCCCGGTCAGTTCCTTGCCGCTTTGTTCCTTGATCGTGCCCTTTGGCATCACGGACTGCACCGAATTCTTCTGCACCTGGATGGAAACATCCTTGCTGATTTCGAGGGTGATGAAGTTCTCACCGACCCGGGTAATTTTGCCAAGCAGACCGCCGGTGGTTACCACTTCTTCGCCTTTCTGCAGGGCAGCGACCATTTCCTTGTGTTGCTTGTGACGCTTGCTCTGCGGTCGTATCAGGAAAAAGTAAAACAGTACGATCAGGCCGATAGGCAGAATCATCGAAGCCAGTGGATCACCTGCGGGCGATGCTGCCGGTGCGCCATTGGTGGCCCCTGCTTCAGAAACAAAGAAAACGGTAAAAGCCAGAACCTGGAAAATTTTGCTGTTAAATATATTGCTAAACAAAAGATGTCTCCTGTTTTGCCTGTTCATCCGGATTGAGCCCGATGATGCTCCCGGACAATAGTGGACAGGCCGTGATTTTAAAAGGCGCTATTATGCCACATATGTGCATTGCAGTGGCGAGTTGCGAGGGCCGAGTGGCACGATAATGCAGAATGCTTGTCTGTTACTGATAGCAATCCCCTGGT
>JASFVM010000178.1:0-5844 GCA_050049835.1 Gammaproteobacteria bacterium | reverse complement strand
CCCCTGATCAGGGCATATCTTAACCCAATAATATGCAGCAGTTCAGACTTGCTGTGCGAGTAATTTTCAGCGTGTGATCATTCGAAATCAGCCATGGAGATATTTTATGGAACATGATCTCGCCAAGGCGCGGAGGACGCAAAGAAATCCTGATGATATTTTGCTTCTCCAAAGAATAAATTCGGATGTTTCCTTCTTTGCGACCTTTGCGCCTCTGCGAGAGAACATAACCAATCCACTTTCGCACTGGCAGAATAGAGAACTCAGAGATAAATTTTCCTGATGATACGAAAGTTACCTGTGTTGCTTTTATCAGGCTAACGGTTGAGCCGTCCCTCGATCAGGGCATCGACCACACCCGGGTCTGCCAGCGTCGACGTGTCCCCCAGATTGGAAAAATCATTATGTGCAATCTTGCGCAGGATACGCCGCATGATTTTGCCGGAACGGGTTTTCGGCAGACCCGGCGTCCACTGGATCAAATCGGGCATCGCAACCGGCCCCAGCACCTTGCGGACATGACCGCGCAGCTCGCTGGTCGTGTCATCAGACGGCTCAAATCCCTTGACCGGCGCTACGTAGACGTAGATAGCCTCACCCTTGATATCGTGAGGATAACCAACCACCGCGGCTTCGGCGACGGCAGGATGGGATACCAGCGCGCTTTCCACTTCGGCTGTGCCGAGACGGTGCCCCGACACGTTGAGTACATCATCCACACGGCCGGTGATCCAGTAATAACCGTCCGCATCGCGGCGTGCGCCGTCGCCGGAAAAATACATACCTTCGTGCGTACTGAAATAGGTCTGGATGAAGCGATCATGATCGCCCCAGATCGTGCGCGCCTGCCCCGGCCAGCTGTCGAGAATGACCAGGTGACCGCTGTTTTCACCATCAACGATATCGCTTTGTTCATCCACCAGTGCAGGCTGAATACCAAAAAACGGCATGGTTGCCGAGCCGGGTTTCAATGCAGTCGCACCGGGCAATGCGGTAATCATATGGCCGCCGGTTTCGGTCTGCCACCAGGTATCAACGACAGGACACAGGCCCAGGCCGAATTCATCGTGATACCAGCGCCAGACTTCGGGATTGATCGGCTCGCCCACGGTACCGAGCACACGCAGGGTTGAACGCTTGCTACTTGCCAGCGCCGTTGCACTGTCCGCCATCAACAGACGCACAGCTGTTGGTGCGGTATAAAACTGCGTGACCCTGTGCTTGTCGATCACCTGGCCGAAACGTCCGAGATCCGGGTAACCGGGTACACCTTCGAACATCAGCGTTGTTGCTCCTGCAGCCAGCGGTCCGTAAACAATATAACTGTGGCCGGTAATCCAGCCAACATCAGCAGTACACCAGTAAATATCACCTTCCTGGTAGTCGAACACGTAACGGAATGTGGTGGCCGCGTACAGCAAATAACCCGCGCATGTATGCTGCAGACCCTTGGGTTGGCCGGTCGACCCCGAGGTGTACAGGATGAATAACGGATGCTCGGCACTGAATGATGCTGCCGTATGCTGATCACTTGCCTTTGCGGTCAGTTGTTCGTACCAATGGTCGCGACCTTCAACCCGGTTAATGTCAGCACCGGTACATTTAACGACCAGTACGTGTTCAACGCAGTCAGTACCATCGAAATCGAGCGCCTCGTCGACACTTTGTTTCAACGGGATGGTTTTGGAACCACGGTTACCCTGATCAGCGGTAATCACCAGTCTGGCACCGCAGTCGGTGATGCGGTCGGCCAGCGCATTGGCCGAGAAACCGCCGAATACGACGGAGTGAATGGCACCGATACGCGCACAGGCCAGCATGGCGTAGGCCGCTTCCGGAATCATCGGCATGTACAGCATGACGCGGTCACCCGCCTGAATACCAAGACTTTCCAGCACATTGGCCAGCTTGCAGACTTCAGCGTGTAGTTCGCGGTAGCTGATATGGCGGCTGTCATCCGGCTGGTCGCCTTCAAAAATAATGGCCGTCTGATTGGCCCTGTCTGCCAGGTGGCGATCGACACAATTGACACAGACATTCAGCTCACCGTCTGCAAACCAGTTGATATGCAGATCATTTTTCGCGAAAGATACATCCTTTACTGTTGAGAACGGTTTACTCCATTCCAGCGTATGCGCCTGCCCGGCCCAGAATGCTTCGTCATTATCGACGGACTGCCTGTACATGGACTGATACTGATCCTGGTTGACCAGTGGCTTGTGATCAGTGTTTTTTACGGGGTACAGGGTGGTATCGTTGTTATCAGCGCTACTCATTGTACTTATTCATTCCTGCAGTGAGAAAGAATAAATATTTATTGCTGGCCAGTGTTGAAACAATTAGACCATCGTCGGTACTACGACTTTAGTGGAACTTAGACCATGATCTAATAGCGCTGTACAACATGAAGCGTCAATCTTGCAGTAATACCAACAAGAGGAGACCTGCTAAATGACATCCACAAGAAATATTCTGAAGGGAGGACTGGCCAGTGCTGCTCTTTGTACTGCTGTCACTGCTCATTCAGTCACACTGGGTACATTTGATAACACCACGGTAAAACTTGGTGGCTATGTCAAACTGGATGCACTCTATACCAGCTACGACGGTTCATATTCCGGTCTCGGTCGGGATTTTTATGTTCCATCGACAACGCCCGTCAGTGGCTCCAGCCACAGTTATTTTGACATGCATGCACGCCAGACACGTGTACATCTGGCGACAGACAGCAAAGCAGGTGGCAAGAAACTGAAGAGCTATATTGAAATCGATTTCATGGTACTGGCACCGCCCGGTGCTGATGAGCGCATCTCGAACTCCTACTCCCCCCGGTTACGCCATGCCTATATCGAGTACGATAACTGGCTGTTCGGACAAACATGGTCGACCTTCCAGAACGTCGCTTCACTACCGGAAACCGTTGATTTCATCGGCAATACCGATGCCGGCATTTTCGTGCGTCAGCCACAAATACGTTATACCGCAGGCAACCTGCAGTTCTCGATAGAAAATCCCGAAACAACAGTCAATACCGGGGCCGGCACGATCATCACCGATGACAACAAACTGCCTGACTTCGTTGGTCGTTATAACCATAAACAGGGCGACCTGTCACTGGTCGGTGCCTTGCTGCTCCGCCAGTTAACGATGGACCAGGCTGGAGTTGATGATACCGAAATGTCCTATGGCATCAGCATTACCGGTAAGGTCATGCTGGATAAGGACGACATCCGTTTCGGCCTCAATATCGGCAGCGGTATGGGCCGCTACATCGGCCTGAATGTCTCGCCTGGCGCAGTGGTCAATGGCAACAACCTGGATGCCATTGATTCCACGGGTCTGTTCGCTTCATTCCGCCATCACTGGGATGACAAATGGCGCAGTAACTTTACCTACTCCAGAATTGATATCGATAACGATACCACCCTGACCGGTGGCGGCGCGACCGAAAGCACGGCCAGCATGCGTGCCAACCTGTTGTTCAACTGGGCGAAGAACCTGACCCTGGGTGGAGAGCTCGCCCTGGCAAACCGCGAAATCGAGTCAGGTGCGGATGGCGACATGACCCGGCTGCAATTCATGGCAATGTATAAATTCTAGGCTTGCACTAAACCGTTTCTTTCCAGGTAAACCTTGCTTTGGGGGCAGCTACTGCCCCCTTTTTTGTATTGGGTTACTAATACCCTCTCGACAAAACCTTTTCGGCATACGATATCGACCAGGAATATGTATCTACTCATGATGATACTACCTCACAAGCATTCGGGCCATGCAGGCAGGTCCTGACAGAACAGCGTATATCTCACACAAAAGATTCAAAGCCTGCGTAAGGTCCGGCACATCGGCAGACTGAAACAGCGGCATGACTCGCCACACCTGCTGTGAACATCTGTAAACATTAGCTTATCGCTGTTGCGATGGCGACCCGGCGACCCACCAGATCCTTTTCGATCTGAACAAGCTGGGAATCCCGCAACGGATAGAAAATAAACGCAAGACCGGCGACAAAGGCAAATATAGCCGGCAACCAGGTAAAGATAAAGCGGATACCCATCAAGGCTGCCTCTGACTGCACGATGTTGGCTTGATATCCAACGTAGGTCAGAACGGCTGTCGGCAATACTCCACCGATAGTCAGGCCAAGCTTCTGCGCGAATTGAGCAGCCGAGAACACCAGCGCGGTGGTTCGTCGATTGTATTTCCACTCACCAAAATCGGCAACGTCACCGTACATCGACCAGACCAGAGCCGGAGTTGGACCAGACAGTAATGACGCCAGTGCGTTAACCACCAGCATGGTCCAGTAATCTTCTTGAGGGATGTAAAAGATCAAGCCCATCAAAAGCGCATTGGAAAGCATCAAAAACAACATCAGGGAGCGCTTGTCATAGAAATTACTCAGGAAACGTCCCGCGATGACACCGATAACAAATACGATGGCGCCTGTGGTAATAAAAAAACTGGTTCGGTCCCAGATCCATATGAACGGAGTATTGTCATCCAGCATGTAATATTTGAAGAAATACACAGTCGCACCTCCGCGGATCGCAACACATGCCAGGGTAAAAATACCGGCAATCACCATTACCAGCCAGGCCTTGTTCCTGAACAGGGTTATCAAGTCTTTACCTATATGGCTATCCTGTGTCGGCGGAGGCGATACCCGTTCCCTGGTGCCGCGAAATGTCTGCAAAAACATCACAATTGACAACACCGCAAAAATGGCCATCGTATACTGGAAACCAAGCATTTCATTCTCGCCCCCCAGCAATCTCACCAATGGCCGAACCGACATACCCAGTACAATTGCAGCACTGAAAGCGCCGACAAACCGATACGTACCTAATGTCAGACGTTCAACCGGTGAAGTGGTCATCACACCCATTAACGCACCATAGGGTACGTTGATCGCCGTATATGCCGTCATCATCAAGATATAAGTGACATAGGCAAATATGAGTTTGCCTTCCTCGCCTAAATCAGGATTGATAAACATCAGGTAGCCGAGGGCACCATAAGGAATGGCCATCCATAACAGGTAGGGTCGAAATTTGCCCCATCGTGAATTGGTCCGGTCGGCAATGATCCCCATGATCGGATCAGAAACCCAGTCCCACAGCTTCACCATTAACAACATGGTGGTCACCGCAGCCGCACTCAGTCCATAGACATCGGTGTAATAGTAAATGATAAATATTGCGAAAAACTGGAAGAAAAAGTTAGAGGCGGTATCGCCCAGAGCATAACTGAATTTCTCGTAGAAACTGAGTGAACGTGTTGTGTTTTTCACCCTGTGCTCTTTATATCGATTCAGAGGATTTAATACTATGGCCGCCAAAGCCGGTGCGTATTGCGTTAATGACTTTTCCGGCGAAGGATGAATCCTGGCGGCTGCGATAACGCATTTGCAAGGCCATCGTAGGTCTAGGTCTAGAGGTGGGCATAGATCTCCTGCATCACCAGCTTTGGTTTTCGATCGACGGTAAAAACACCCCAGTGCTTTTCAGGCTCAGATGGATCGGGTGAGCCTTTCCAGGGTTCATCGAATGCTTCAAAAACAAAAGCAAGGATATTCTCCTCCTTGCACCAGTCAAGCAGTTCGCAATAGTAAGCTGCCTGAAACTCCTGTGAGGCATTCCATGCTTGTATCCCCCGACCGTTGGAACAGGTCGTCCACCCTGCCTCGGTTATCACCACGGGCTTGTCAGGATAATGGTTGGCAACGCTGTAATAATTCTGCCTGGTATAGTCAAGAGCACTATCAATAGTCTGGTGTTCCCACACGGGATAACTATGTAATGAAATAAAGTCCAGTTCGCCTGCCAGGGGTTCCAGCCTGCTCGT
>JASFVM010000177.1:0-5860 GCA_050049835.1 Gammaproteobacteria bacterium | reverse complement strand
TACTAATCTTTTCTTAGAGATCAATCAAAAGCTCCATATCTATTATTCAATCGTAATAAGTGGGGTCAGATGAAACTTAATTCAAACCGCCCCTTACTTGAGAAAAATGTTTCATCTGACCCCACTTATTTTTCTTTTTTGTTGTCTGCGTTCATGAGATTGTTAGCCCTTCTTATACACATTTAGGCTTTTCCAAATTGCACTCGCTATCCTGTTCGGTTGTTTCAACCTGAATTGTCGAATGCTCTATTCCGAAATCATTGTGAAGGCGTTGCTGGATTTTTCGTAGGAAACTATTATCTAACGACCCGTTATTAACCACTATATGAACAGTCAGTGCGATTTCGGTTGTGCTCAACGGCCAGACATGCAAATCGTGAATGCGACTGACATGTTCGAAACTGTGCAAATATTCTCTGATTCCGGCAATATCTATACTCTTTGGCACTGCATCGATAGCATAGTTGATGGAATCACGAAGTAGCCCCCATGTTCCGATAAAGACAACCGCTACAATCATAAGACTAACAACAGGATCAATCCACAACCAGCCTTTGGCAACAACGAATATGCCCGCAATCACCACACCCAAGGATACTCCGGCATCAGCAGCCATATGGAGGAAAGCACCTCGAATATTTAGATCATGCTTTTGACCTTTGACAAAAAGTAACGCAGTCAAAGTGTTGATCACAACGCCTATTCCAGCCACGATAATAACCGTCATACCTTCAATGGGGTGTGGGTTGAGAAAGCGCCCGACGGCTTCCCAAGTAATACCTCCAAGTGCAACAAGTAAAAGTATTGCACTGGCCATAGAGGCCAAAATAGTAATCTTTCGGAAGCCATACGTTCTCTTTTCTGTTGCAGCTTTTCTAGCGAGTACGCTTGCCCCCCAGGCCAGCAATAGACTGACCACATCACTTAAGTTATGTCCTGCGTCCGCTATCAGCGCAAGTGAGTCAGCAAATACCCCATAACCGGCTTCAGTCGCAACGAAGACGATATTGAGTATAACGCCAATCGCAAATGAGCGATTGTAACTACCCTTCTCATGGATGTGATCGTGACTCATATCATTTCTTTATGTAGGCTAACGCCTCACATCAGCCGACTAAAAAGCGCGCAGCGGTTTTTGGGTCGGCTGGATGTGTTTGTTAGGCGATTCTTGCTTCATCGGATGCGGTAACTTTCATGGCAAGCAACACAGGCAGAAGTTACCTCAGAAAGCGATTTATACGCCGGCAAAATCTCACCTTCTTGAACTTTTAACGCGAAATGACTCGCTGCTTTGTGCATGCTTGTGCCAGCCTTACGCATACCCTCTGGCATGAATTTGGCCATGTGGCTAGCACCATGAGATTCTAAAGAGCTCATGCCTAAACGTGACTCTGCCACTTCCGCCGCTTTATCCAGTTCACCATTAGCCAGATTTGTGAGGATATCGTTTATTGCAACCAAGTGATCTCGCATGTTCGTCATCATGTGTTGCTGCATCATTACTGGTAACTCTACCAGTTGCCGTGAGTCGTCACCTGCTTTTGCCAAGCCGCCCATAGATAGACCTGCAATCACTGTCAGGGCAACTATCTCTTTGTTCATGTAAATGCCTCACTGATTCTTTCGCCTAACTTAAATTAGAGGGTCTAAATGTCGTAATTGTTTTGCGACATTTTGTGTTATTTAGGGTTTATTGCTGGTCGTTCATCTGTTAATTCAACAGGTTAGAACGCATCTTATAGGAAATATAAGAAAATGCTAAAAGGACTTTATTATGCGACTTATGGAACGTGCCCAACATAAAATTCGTTTCAAGCAGTACAGCCCCAGAACCGAGCGATCCTACATGGAATGGATTCGCCGTTATATCTTTTTCCATAATAAACGTCATCCTGATCAAATGGGTGCTGCAGAGGTTGAATCCTTTTTAACGCATTTGACGGTAAATAAAAAGGTCTCGGCATCTACTCAAAATCTGGCCCTTTCAGCCATTCTCTTTCTGTATCGTGATGTTCTGGAAATAACGTTGCCCTGGATGGATTCCTTTTCGCGAGCGAAGAAGCCTGTCAGGCTGCCTGTCGTATTAACCCGGGAAGAGGTTCGCAAACTTTTTGCGGCTGTAGAAAAACCGGGTCACTTATTAATGCTCAAGCTGCTGTATGGAACCGGGATGAGGTTGATGGAATGTTACTCTTTGCGAATCAAGGATATTGATTTTGACCGGATGGAAATAATGATAAGGCATGGCAAGGGCGGAAAAGACCGCGTGACCGTTTTGCCGGTTTCGGTATCAAATGAACTGAAAGCACAGATAGAGAGGGCGAAGTTCCTTTTCCAGCGTGACAGGGCCAACGGTGTAGCAGGCGTCTATTTACCGAATGCACTCGAGCGCAAATACCCGAATGCCGGCAAAGAATGGCCGTGGTTCTGGGTGTTTCCGTCAAAGACATTATCAACGGATCCGGTGAGGAAGATTATTCGCAGACACCATCAACACGAAAAGGCTTTGCAACGAGCCACGAAACAGGCGGTGCGTGATGCAGGCATCAATAAACCGGCCTCACCCACACACTGCGGCATTCTTTCGCGACCCATATACTGGAAGATGGCTACGATATCAGGACGGTACAGGAACTGCTCGGCCATTCTGACGTAAAAACCACCATGATCTATACCCATGTACTCAGCCGCGGCGGGCGCGGGGTCAGGAGTCCGCTCGATGACTGAAGCACTCTATTAGTATCTGGTAATTAGCGCATGTGGTTAAGCTGTGATAAAACCTGATCAATTAAATATCAACAGTTTGCACGCTGTCAGTCACCAACGGAGGTTGCCATGGGTATCGGTAAGAAAATGAAGAAAATGTTCGCGCAGGACCGCGATCACGCTGAGATGAGCACATGGCTGTTTTCATTGACGCCGCTTGGCATCGCCTTCTGTTTCTATTTCGTGTTTCTGCTACCGATGGATATTCCCAACAAGGACCTGCTGTATGTCGTGGGGGCGGCCGCCGGCTTCTCCGGTCTGCAGGCCTACTGGATTGCGCGTGGCTGGAAGCGCAACGAGGGCATGACCGTGGTGCTGGGCATTCTTGGCATCGGCTTTGCTATCCTGCTGACCTGGGCCTATATAGGGTTAACGCGATAACAGTGAGCATTTACCAATTAACAGTGAATCGATAGCGACAGGTTATTTGTCGTTATCTGTTAGCTGTTAACTATGACTGCCCTTAAATGAGCCCTTCGCCTTCAGCTTTTTCCTGCTCCTGATTACGACGCTTCTGCATTTCCTCGATGGATTCGCGCAGCGCACGATTCATTTCTTCCATGCCCTTGAGCATGGATTCGCCCATGTCCTTCGAGCCTTCGCGCAGGGCCTCATCGAGCAGCATCAAACCCTCTTTCATCGCTTCCTCGACAGATTCGAGATTTTCTTCCATGGAATCGGACAGCTGGTCTTTCAGTGCCTCGAGCTCACGATCACTCGGGGCGGCGCGGGGTATGATGGTGCGTTCGGCATCGACTTTCCACTGGCCATCTTCGATGACCATCACGGTATCGAAGGTCTCGAAGTCGTCGGGGGCACCACCTTCAGGATGAACAATGGTGATGATTGTTGTCTGCTCTATGCCAAGGTTGACTTCGCCGATGTCTGTTTTTTCGTCTTCCGGCGCAGCAATGTAGTTGTCGAAAGCCTGCTGGCTGGTACTGGATACCAGGCTGCGCGCGGTTTCGGTATCGCCGCTCTTCAGTGCCTGCCAGTACTGGCTGGCAACATCACGCGGGTCTTCCGCTGCCTGCAGACAACCGGTCAGGGTCAGCAGGGGTACAAGGGTAATGAGTAACTTTTTAAACATGGATGCAGCCTGGTTCATCAGTTAATGGTGCTGTTGTTTTTTTCTTCCAGCAATACCTGGTTGTCGTAGGCATTCAGTATTTGTTCGAAAATATCGACCTCGTCCATTTCGCCCGCATCAAAGGCATAGGTATCCGGATCGGCGCCCATGATCTGCTCGAAGCGGCTGATTTCGTCTTCCAGTCCCGGATTGAACTTGAGCGCTTTCATGTACATATTGCGCGCTTCCACGGTAAAGGCTTCGCGGAAATCGGGATCACGGTTAAGGCGATCACGGGTTTCGGTTTTTTTCTCTTCGGATAATGGCATAATTTTTTTAATAACTGGTAGGTCAGACCCTGGCATTGTTGAAATGTTCCAGCGCCTTGCCGTTGTTCAATACGTCGCGAATCCGCTCAGCACCGCAGGTAAGGGTGTCACACTTTTTCAGATGCCATAATGCTATCGCACCCGCGTACACCAGTGCATCATAACTGCTGCCCGGCTTGCCGTTAAGCGCATCGATGCCGGCTTCAGCGGCCAGCTGTGCTGCTGCAGTTACATCAAAATCCGCACCAACGTCATCCTCAGCCGGCCTCGGTGGTAGATCTTCCGGTAGCGGGGTGGCGCGTACTTCCTGCCGGATGCCGATATCAGCCGGATCGAATTCCTGCACCTGCTCTTCACCCCTGTCATGGTAGTAAACCATCTTTCCCTTCTGCCGGAGAGAGGGGATGATGCCGCCCTCGACACCGCGTACCAGCAGTGCGCTATCGAAGCCCGAGTGTCTGGCCAGCATGGTATAGACGCGGGTGTAGGGTTTGTGCACGTAGCCGGACATGAAATGGGTTTTCTGTTTGCCGCGGATCGGGCCGGTCAGCACTTCGACCGTGGTGATGGCCTGGCGCTTGATGATACTGGTGCGCAGCGTGCTCAGGTCGTGCAGTTGCGGGCAATAGGCATCCTGGTCGACATAGCTCCAGCCAATATGATCATCGCCGAGCCTGGCCGCGGCCTGTTCCACTGCCAGGTTGACCGGCACCCCGGTGGCCCGCAGCACGCGGCGGTGGGTAATGCCGAACTTCGGGCTCATGGTTTCGACGCCGTGGGATACAGTGTGGATGCCGCAGGCGGCCAGCACCGCCGGCAGAAACGGGGCCGCCGGAAGTGAGCGGTTATAGCCGTTGTACGGGTCGGACAGGTCCAGTACCTCATCTACCGGGGCGGTAACACAAGTGCTGATATCGCGGATGGCGTCGAGGATGCCGCGGTTCTCCTCGTCGGTCTCGCGCTTCATGCGCAGCGCGATCAAAAATACCGCGGCCTGCACCGGGTCGACCGCGTTGTCGAGCACGGCCCGCATGCCGGCACGGGCCTCTTGCTGCGAGATGTCCTTGCTCATGTCAGGGCCGGTGGCGATGCGCTGGATGATCGAGCGCATGATGGTTTTCGGATCTTTTTGCAGCAGTTCTTCTACTTCACTCATTTGCCGGGCTTCCTGTTAAAGCTGTACAAGTATGTCATCACCCGCGATTTTCACGGGATAGGTCCTGACCGGCTCTTCGGCGGGTTCATCCAGCGCTTCACCGGTATTGAGGTCGAAACGGCTGCCGTGCAACGGGCACTTGACGCATTCACCGTGCAGCGAACCCTTGGACAGCGAGGCATCCTCGTGGGTGCACATGTCATCGACAGCAAACACCTTGCCGCCGACATAGGCCAGCGCAATGTGCAAACCCTGCGGTTTGACACACATCAGTTTGCTGGTTTTCAGCTCTTTCAGACTGGCGACGAGGTTGTATTGTTCCGGCATTGTGTTCCCTGCTAATCGTGGGGCGTTATTCTACCTCATTGAAAGGGCGGGGATTATGGCATTGAGTGGGGCGATAAAAAACCGAGGGTTAATGGTGGATTGTTTGAAGACGCTGGATCCCTGCCTGCGCAGGGATGACATGGTTCAAGAGTATTCCGGGTTCAGGGACTCGAGCTTGCGCGAGAATGACGAATTCCATACATTTTATAGCCC
>JASFVM010000176.1:0-5876 GCA_050049835.1 Gammaproteobacteria bacterium | reverse complement strand
CAGTATCCCGGTAATGTACGCGAGTTGCGCAATATCCTGTTCATAGCGGCGACCCACAGCCATAATCGTGAGATCGAGGGTGCATTGATTAAACATGTGATCAGCAATCAACCCCACTGCATCGAGGTTGACAAGACTACGACAAAAGCCGACAGCGGGATGGCTGCCTCACCATCGGCGCCGGTGGAGCAGAAATCGGCAGAATCACCCGCCACACTGAAAGACATGGAAGCACAACATATCGGTGACCTGCTGGCGCGCTATGATGGCAACCGCAAGAAAGTGGCCGACGCACTGGGTATCAGTGAACGTACGGTGTACAGAAAACTGAAGGCGCTGAATCTGCACTGACCCACCAGGGCTTGCATGTGGTGTGGCATGCATACGCTGGACGTGCATGGAGGCGAGCAGCTAGAATGCCGTCTCTAGCCGCACCTTCATGACATGTCTGATAATACTGAATCCCTGCTCATCACCGAAAACCTGGAATGCACGCGCGACGATCGCCGGCTGTTCAGCGGGCTCGCATTCAGTCTTGATCGCGGTGAAGTGCTGCAAATCGAAGGGCCGAACGGCAGCGGCAAAACCAGCCTGCTGCGCATTCTCAGCGGCTTACGCCGTGCCGATGCAGGCTCCGTGAAATGGCAGGGTGATGATATCCGGCATACCCGCGAGGATTACTACGCCAATATGGTCTATATCGGCCATTTACCCTGCATCAAGAACGATCTGACGACGCTGGAAAACATCCGCGTATTACTGGATACACGCTCGCAATCGGTGTCTTCGGCCAATATCGAACAGGCACTCGCCAGCGTGGGGCTGGCCGGTTTTGAAGATGTGGCCGGCAAGGCTTTATCATCAGGGCAGCGCCGCCGCGTGTTGCTGGCATTCTTGCTGCTGGCCGATGCCAGGCTGTGGATTCTGGATGAGCCGCTGACCGCACTCGATGTCAAGGGCGTTGACCTGGTGGAAGCGATGATACTCGAGCATCGCACAAACGGTGGCAGTGTCATCTTCACCACGCATCATGGCATGCAGTTGCCCTGTGAGATGAAGCGTGTGGATCTGGGTAAATGCTGAAGGCTTTTTATTACCTGCTGCTGCGTGATATGCGCCTGGCACTGCGTTCGCGCCATGAGCTCGCCAATCCGCTGATCTTTTTTGTACTGGTGGTGAGCCTGTTTCCGCTGGCAGTAATGCCGACGCCGGAGCGTCTGCAGGAAATGGCGCCAGGCGTGATCTGGGTGGCGGCGCTGCTGTCGGTGCTGCTGTCACTGGACCGGCTGTTCAAACAGGATTACGAAGACGGTTCACTCGATCAGCTGATGCTGAGCCCGAACCCGCTGGTGATCCTGGTGCTGGCCAAGGTGTGCGCCCACTGGCTGCTCACAGGGCTGCCGCTGGTGATTATTGCGCCGCTGCTGGGCGTGTTCATGCAATTGCAGAGCGAATCGCTTAATGTGCTGATCTGGAGCCTGTTGCTGGGAACGCCGGTGCTCAGCCTGATCGGGGCTATCGGTGTTTCGCTGACCGTTGCGGTGAACCGCGGCGGGGTTTTGCTGTCCCTGATTGTGTTACCGCTGTATATTCCTGTACTGATATTCGGCGCCAACGCCATCGATGTCGCCGGCGACGGCATGAGTGTCCGCGGCCAGCTGTACTTTCTTGGCGCGGTACTGGTATTGGCGCTATCATTAGCACCCCTGGCTACGGCAGTAGCCCTCAGAATAACCGCCTCAAGGTAACTGTAGAAAATATGAATACATCAGCTATCAAACCCTCGCTCCTCGTCCCTGGCCCCTAGCCCCTGTTTGTTATGTGGAACTGGATACATAGATTTTCTTCCCCCAGGTACTTCTACGGCATGTCGGCGAAGCTGATTCCCTGGTTCGCTGTCCCGGCATTGGTGATTGCAGTCTACGGCCTTTACCTGGGCCTGTTCGTGGCGCCGACTGATTACCAGCAGGGCGAGAGCTACAGGATTATCTACATTCATGTGCCCGCAGCATGGATGTCGCTGTTTATCTACATGGTGATGGCGATATCAGCCGGTATAGGTCTGATCTGGCAGATCCGCCTGGCCGATGTGATCGCGGCCGCCAGTGCGCCGATCGGCGCTTCTTTCACCTTTGTCGCCCTCGTGACCGGCTCACTGTGGGGCAAGCCGATGTGGGGAACCTACTGGGTATGGGATGCCAGGCTGACATCCGAGCTGATTCTACTGTTCCTGTACTTTGGCTACATGGCCTTGCAGTCCTCGATCGAGGACCAGCGCATGGCGGACAAGGCCAGCGGCCTGCTGGCGATTGTCGGTGTGGTGAATATTCCTATCATTCATTATTCGGTAGAATGGTGGAATACCCTGCATCAGGGCGCCACCGTGACCAAGCTGGACAAGCCCTCGATCCATATTGATATGCTGATTCCGCTGTTATTAATGGCGCTGGCATTCAAGCTGTTTTATGCTGCGGTGGTGCTGGTCCGGGCTCGCAACGAGGTGCTTTATCGTGACCGCAACCGGCGTTGGGTACGGGAGTTGATTGAAAAATTATGAACGGATCGGAATTCAGCTGGTCAGAGTTTTTTGCAATGGGCGGGTATGCCTTTTTTGTGTGGACTTCTTATGGTCTGACACTGCTTGTTATCGTACTCAACATCGTCATGCCGATTGCGCAACGCAAGAAAGTAATCAGCCGTGTCAAGCGGGCCATCCGTCGGGAGCAATTGCAACAATGAACAAGCGCAGTCGCAGAAAATTACTGGTCGCCATCGTTGTTTTTGGTGTCGCTATCGCGTCGGTGCTGGCTTTGAACGCATTTAAAGAAAACATAAACATGTTCTACAGCCCTACCGAGATCCATGCTGGTAAAGCCCCATCCGACCGTACTATTCGTGTCGGTGGCCTGGTGGTCGATGGCAGTGTCCGGCGTGAGGAAGGCGGCCTGGCGGTACAGTTCGATTTAACAGACAACGCCAAGGTTATTCCGATAACCTATACCGGCATACTGCCCGACCTGTTCCGTGAAGGTCAGGGTATTGTCGCCATGGGCAGGCTGAACAGTAATGGCCTGTTCGTTGCTGATGAGGTGCTGGCCAAGCACGATGAAAACTATATGCCGCCTGAAGTGGCCGATGCGCTCAATGCTGCTCACGAGGCGGGTAAAGCAGGTAAACCCACACCCAATTAAGGCCATATACCTATGATTCCAGAACTCGGGCACTTTGCACTGATTATCGCACTTGGTATTACCATTATTCAGAGTATTGTGCCGTTGTTCGGTGCGGCGAAAAATGATGCGGCGATGATTGCCGTGGCCAGGCCTGCCGCCTACGCCCAGCTGCTGTTTGTGTTCCTCTCCTATGCGGCCCTGACCTATGCATTTATTGTGCACGATTTCTCCGTGCTCTATGTGTCCCAGCATTCAAACCTGTTGCAGCCTTTGATGTACCGTATTTCCGGTGTCTGGGGTTCGCACGAAGGTTCATTGCTGTTATGGGCGCTGACCTTGTCCGTATGGACAGCTGCAGTTGCACTGTACAGCAAGCATCTGCCGGATGTGCTGATGGCCCGCGTGCTATCAGTCATGGGCATGATCAGCATCGGTTTCCTGCTGTTCATGCTGGTTACATCCAATCCGTTCGAACGTATTTTTCCGGCGCCGATGGACGGCAATTCGCTGAACCCGTTACTGCAGGATCCCGGCCTCGCTATTCATCCGCCCATGCTGTACATGGGCTATGTCGGTTTTTCAGTGGCTTTTGCATTTGCGGTGGCGGCGTTGATAGGCGGCCGGCTGGACGCGACCTGGGCACGCTGGTCGCGTCCCTGGACCACCATCGCCTGGGCATTTCTGACGCTCGGCATCGCCCTGGGCAGCTGGTGGGCCTATAACGAACTGGGCTGGGGTGGCTGGTGGTTCTGGGATCCGGTGGAAAATGCTTCCTTCATGCCATGGCTGGTGGGTACGGCGCTGATTCATTCACTTGCAGTGACCGAAAAACGCGGTGTCTTCAAGAGCTGGACCGTGTTGCTCGCGATTATGGCATTTTCGCTCAGTCTGCTGGGCACGTTTATCGTACGCTCCGGCGTGCTCGTGTCTGTTCACGCTTTCGCGACCGATCCGGCACGCGGTGTATTTATTCTCATCTTCCTCTGCCTGGTGGTGGGTGGTTCACTGGCACTGTATGCGTGGCGCTCCGATACGGTTTCAACCACCGGCAGTTTCAAATGGTTTTCCCGTGAAACAGCTTTGCTGATGAATAATGTTGTCCTGGTGACTGCGGCCATTGCTGTATTTGTCGGTACGCTCTACCCGCTGGTGCTGGATGCCTTTGGCCTGGGCAAGATTTCGGTCGGACGTCCCTATTTTGACAGCATGTTCGCCCTGGTCGGGGCGCCGCTGATGTTTTTACTGGGCTTCGGTCCTTTCATGCGCTGGAAAAGTGATGACCCCGCGCGCGTACGCAAGTCGCTGCAACTGTTGTTCGCGGTATCACTGGCACTGGGCCTGGTTTTACCTTTTGTAATTGATGGTGCGCTCAATGTCGGTGCCGGTCTTGGTCTGGCGGCTGCGCTCTGGGTTGGAATAACGACTCTGCAAAATTACATCAAACGTGCACGTTCTTCTTCCAGAATCCCACTGGCCTTCACCGGCATGACGCTCGCGCATCTGGGTGTTGCCATGTTCGTTGCCGGTGTCACCATGGTGATGAGCTATGAAAAGGAAAAGGACCTGCGTATGGAACCGGGGCAGGTTTATGAAATGGCCGGTTATGAATTCAAGTTCCTTGGTACACGTAAAGTACAGGGCCCCAACTATGTTGCTGACGAAGGCCGCATCGAAGTATGGGATGACGGTGAAATGATCAAGGAGCTCAATCCGCAGAAGCGCGTCTATACAGACCAGAACAACCCAATGACAGAAGCGTCAATCGATGTTGGCCTGATGCGTGATTTATATTCTGCACTGGGCGAACCGCTGGGCAACGGTGCCTGGAGTCTGCGCCTTTATCATAAACCCATGATCCGCTGGATATGGCTGGGCTGCCTGTTTATGACCTTTGGCGGAGTGCTCGCCATCAGTGATAAACGTTATCGTCGTTCCCGTGTCGCCAAACGCCCGGCGGAAATAAAGGTACAGGTTGTCGTCCAGAGCTAGCTAAACATGACCCCCAATTCAACTAACAAAAAATCGCTGCTGAAGCGATTAATGCCATTGATCGTTTTTGCGATCCTGGTAGCGATCCTTGCAATAGGTTTGACATTGAATCCGCGGCTGGTGCCATCACCGCTGGTTGGTAAACCGGCACCTGAATTCGAGCTTCCGTTATTAAACACTGCCGGCAAGCTCACCCATGAAGACCTGAAAGGCGACATTACGTTGTTGAACGTTTTCGCCAGCTGGTGTTTTGCCTGCAGGCAGGAGCATCAGGCAATCACGCGGCTAAGCAGAAGCGGTCTTCGTGTTATCGGTTTCAATTATAAGGACAAAGCGGAAGATGCAACGGCCTGGTTGCGCCAGTTTGGTAATCCTTACCAGATCGTTGCACAGGATCTTGATGGTCGTGTCGGTATCGATTGGGGCGTTTACGGTGCGCCGGAAACCTTTGTCATCGATCATAACGGCATCGTACGCGACAAGCGCGTCGGTCCTGTTGATGACGAATACATCAATGAAAAGCTGATACCGCTGGTTAAGCAGATAAGGGGCGAACAGGCATGAGAATAATCCTGTTGATTGCCATGCTTGTCATGCTGTCACCATCATATGCAGGCCCGGTTATTACGTATGAATTCGAATCGGAAGAGCAGGAAGCCCTGTTTAACAAGCTCAGTGATGAGTTGCGTTGTCTTGTTTGCCAGAACCAGTCAA
>JASFVM010000175.1:0-5914 GCA_050049835.1 Gammaproteobacteria bacterium | reverse complement strand
CCGCCCTGTTCGAGGCACCCTCGACCATACTTTTGCCATGTTCGATATAGTGTTCGAACTCATGGCGGAAATGTTTGATAAAACTGCGTACCGGCATTGCAGCCGCATCGCCCAGTGCACAGATGGTGCGGCCTTCGATCTTGCTGGCCACGTCATCGAGTTTTTCAAGATCCTGCATACTGCCCTTGCCTTCCACGATGCGCGTCAGCATGCGGTACAACCAGCCGGTGCCTTCACGGCATGGAGTACACTGGCCACAGGATTCAGAGAAATAAAAACGTGAGATTCGGCGCAGCGCCTCGACCATGTCAGTGGTTTCATCCATCACAATGACAGCACCGGAGCCCAGCATGGAACCGGCCTCGACAATGGAGTCGTAATCCATGTTGGCCTGCAGCATGCTATCGCCCGGCACGACCGGCACCGACGAACCCCCGGGAATGACGGCCTTGAGCTTGTTACCGTCACGCACGCCACCGGCCATTTCCAGCAATTTTGCAAAAGGCGTGCCCATTGCAATTTCAAAGTTACCCGGCTTGTTGACATGACCCGAAACTGAAAACAGCTTGACGCCGCCGCTGTTGGGGATCCCCAGGTCAGCAAACCATTTACCGCCGTTGCGCATGATGGCCGGAACTGATGACAGCGTTTCCGTGTTATTGATCGTGGTCGGTTTGCCGTATAAACCAAAGTTTGCCGGGAACGGTGGCTTGTAGCGTGGCAGACCGCGCTTGCCCTCGAGCGAATTCAGCAACGCCGTTTCTTCACCGCAAATATAGGCACCAGCCCCCAGTGACGGATAGAGGTCAATACTGATATCGGTACCGAGAATATTGTTACCGAGCAGGCCATGCTCATAAGCTTCTTGCAGCGCCTGGCTGAAACGTTGCGCCGGTTCGTCCATGAATTCGCCGCGCATGTAGTTGTAGCCGACCGTTGCACCCATCGCATAACAACCAATCGCCATGCCTTCAACCAGCGCATGTGGATTGAAACGCAGAATATCGCGGTCCTTGCAGGTACCGGGCTCACTTTCATCCGAGTTGCACACCAGGTATTTCTGCACCGGCGCGGTACGCGGCATGAAGCTCCACTTCAAACCCGTCGGGAAACCGGCACCGCCGCGTCCACGCAAACCGGAAGCCTTGATTTCTTCGATCACATTATCAGGGGGGATTTTTTCAGTCAGTATTTTGCGCCAGGCCTTATAGCCACCGGTTTTCAGGTAGTTTTCATAAGACCATGGCTGGTCTTCAAACTGCAGTGTCGCAAAACAGACTTCGTTAGCCATCAGCTTTCAGCTCCTCGCTGTCAACCGTGATCATTACAAACGCTCTATTCATAACCTCTGACATATGTATTTTTTGCCGCGAAAAACGCAAAGCACGCAAAGCACGCAAAGATGTCATTGTGATGTTTGCAATGCGTATACAGTTAATATTTCTGTTTGTAATTATCATTTTTACAAATATATTTTTTGCGTATTTTGCGTTGTTTGCGGCCCCAAAAGCCATTGCAGTGGCTGCTACTCGAGTGCGTCCAGAATTGCATCAACCTTTTCAGGTGTCAGATTCTCGTAATAAATATGATCGACCTGCATCATTGGCCCGCCGGCGCAGGCGGCCAGGCACTCTTCTTCTTTCTTCAGGTAGATGCGGCCATCCTGTGTGCTTTCGCCCAGCTTGATACCGAGCTTGTTTTCAACATGATCGACAATACTCTGTGAACCCATCAGCATGCATGAAATATTCGTACATACAGCAACGTTGTGACGCGCAACAGGCTTGAGTTCATACATCGAATAGAAGCTGGCGACTTCATAGACTTCGATCTCGGCCAGGCCAAGGTAATCGGCCACAGCCTGCATCAGCTCCTTGGTCAGGTAGCCCTGGTTTTCGTGCTGCACAATATTGAGCGCACCCAGTAACGCCGATTTCTTCTGCTCCGCCGGATAACGCTTCAACAAGTCATCGATTTCCTCGCGCGCATGTGCTGATAAAGTGTTCTCTGTTTCGCTCATGGTGTTCATTGTATAAATCCAGCCTGCCTGTCCCTGTTATCTATCGATTTCACCAAACACGATGTCCTGAGTTCCGATTATTGCAACCACATCGGATAGCATGTGTCCGCGCGCCATTTCATCCATGGATGCCAAATGCGCGAAACCGGGCGCACGAATCTTGAGTCGATACGGCTTGTTCGCACCGTCAGATATAAGGTAGGCACCAAACTCCCCTTTGGGATGCTCGACCGCAGCATAGGCCTCGCCTTCCGGCAGCAAATAACCTTCAGTGAAAAGCTTGAAGTGGTGGATAAGCGATTCCATATCCGCCTTCATCATTTCACGTGACGGCGGTGTAATCTTGTGATCTTCCAGCAATACCGGCCCGGGGTTCTCGCGCAGCCACTTGATGCATTGCTTGATAATCCTGTTGGACTGGCGGAACTCTTCCATACGTACCAGGTAGCGGTCATAACTGTCACCGTTGGTACCGACAGGAATATCAAAATCCATACGGTCATATACTTCGTACGGCTGTTTCTTGCGCAGATCCCATGCAATACCTGAACCACGCAGCATTGGACCGGTAAAGCCAAGCTGCAATGCGCGCTCGGGTGAAACGATACCAATATCAACAGTACGCTGTTTCCAGATGCGGTTGTCCGTCAGCAGGGTTTCATATTCGTCAACCAGGCCCGGAAAACGGTCGGTAAAATCATCGATAAAATCGAGCAACGAGCCTTCACGGTTTTCGTTCAGCCTGCTGACTTCTCTTTTGCTGTGCCACTTTGACTCCCTGTATCTGGGCATGGTGTCAGGCAGATCGCGTGCAACCCCGCCAGGCCGGTAATAGGTGGCATGCAGGCGTGAACCCGACACAGCTTCATAGCAGTCCATCAGGTCTTCGCGCTCTCGGAACGCATAGAGGAATATGGTCATTGCACCGACATCAAGACCGTGCGCACCAATCCACAACAAATGATTGAGGATGCGCGTAATCTCATCGAACATCACGCGGATATACTGTGCACGCTCCGGCGCTTCGATGCCCAGCAGTTTTTCGATGGCCAGCACATAACCGTGCTCGTTACACATCATGGAAACGTAATCGAGACGGTCCATGTAACCAATACTCTGGTTGTAGGGCTTGCTCTCAGCAAGCTTCTCGGTGGCGCGGTGCAGCAGGCCAATATGCGGATCGGCACGCTGGATGACTTCACCATCCATTTCAAGAATCAGACGCAGCACACCGTGCGCAGCAGGATGCTGTGGACCGAAATTAAGCGTGTAGTTACGAATTTCAGGCATCGCCTTTCTCCTGCATGTCAGCTGATGCTTTCACTGATTCAGCCCCGGCCTGTTCATGCTGCTCGGCCTCGCGTATTACGCGCGGCACGAGGACGCGCGGCTCGATCGAAACCGGCTCATAGACGACGCGTTGCTGCAGGGGGTCATAGCGCATCTGCACATGGCCAATGAGCGGGAAGTCCTTACGAAAAGGATGTCCGACAAAACCGTAATCCGTCAGGATGCGGCGTAAATCCGGATGGCTTTCGAACATGATCCCGTAGAGATCAAATGCCTCACGCTCATACCAGTTGGCCGAATTCCAGATATCGATCACCGATGGAATGATTGGCAGTTCATCGTTCTCTGCATAACAGCGGACACGCAGACGATGATTATTGACAATGGAAAGCAGATGATAAACAGCAGCAAAGCGCTTTCTGTCACTCACATAAGCCGGTGCATCACCAAAACGCAAACGCGCACCCGCGCCCGGTTTCACGCCGCGACTGAAACCGGTCGAAGATGATTCATCCGTTACCCATTCATTGCTGCCGTATTCCAGATAATCAACACCGCAGACATCGAGTAACTGTTCAAAGCCGAATTTCTGCTCATCGCGAAGTGTTGTACAGACATCAACAAGATCGTCTGATGATACCTCAATGGTTACTTCACCATGGGCAACAACATTCGATTGCAACCGATCCGCAAACGCCTGCTGTAAATCATCAGATAACTGTTGAACTCTGGACATCTTGAATCCTTATCCGCGCGCTATGGTATTGGTGCGTTTGATTTTGTTCTGCAGCTGGATGATGCCGTAAACCAGCGCTTCTGCTGTCGGCGGACAACCAGGGACATAGATATCGACGGGAACAATGCGATCGCAGCCGCGCACGACAGAGTAAGAGTAGTGATAGTACCCGCCGCCGTTGGCACAGGAGCCCATGGAAATAACCCATCGGGGTTCTGCCATCTGGTCATAGACCCTGCGCAATGCCGGCGCCATCTTGTTGCACAGGGTTCCGGCCACGATCATGACATCCGATTGACGCGGGCTGCCACGGAACACACCGGCACCAAAACGGTCGAGGTCGTAACGCGACGCAGCGGCATGCATCATTTCAACCGCACAGCAGGCCAGACCGAAAGTCATCGGCCACAGTGAGCCGGTGCGCGCCCAGTTGATCAGCTTGTCAGCAGAAGTGGTAACAAAGCCCTGTTGAAGTTTGCCTTCTATTCCCATTCCAGTGCCCCCTTTTTCCACTCGTAGATAAAGCCGATAACAAGAATGCCAAGAAAAATACCCATAGCGATAATGCCAAACAGGCCGATCTCATCCAGCACGATGGCCCATGGAAACAGAAACGCAATTTCCAGATCAAAGATAATGAACAGGATTGCAACGAGGTAATAACGCACATCGAAGTTCATGCGCGCATCTTCAAATGCCTCGAAGCCGCATTCGAAAGGTGAATTTTTTGCACTGTCCGGACGGAAAGGCGCGAGTACAAAGCCGCCAACAAACATCGCGCCAATACCGACCAGCAGGCCGACGACGATGAAGATCAATACCGGTAGATAATTTTCCAGCATTTACTCACTCCACAGTTGCATAACAATGCTGATGCAACCGTTATTATTAATTATATCGAGCCTTCCATGAATGGTGCCGATGGCCGGAGTCGAACCGGCACGGCTTTCGCCACTACCCCCTCAAGATAGCGTGTCTACCAATTCCACCACATCGGCCAATTTTAATATCTTCTGGCTCCCGTCATCCTGATCGGGTTTTATTCTGTTTCGCTCGCCGGTGGCGGCACATCAATTTCAGCCGGTTCCTCGACAGGCATCGGAACTGTTTCGTCCATGTTCTGATCAGGTTCCTGCATGACCGGCTCAGGCGTTACCGTTTCTACCTGTTGCGTCTGCTCGATTTCATCGATTACGGTAGCAGGCGCATCGTGGTGAGACGCCATGTAGGCCAGCACCAGACTGTTAATAAAAAATGCTGTTGCCAGAATTGCCGTGGTCTTGCTCAGGAAATTCGATGACCCGCTGGCACCGAACACGCTGCCGGCGCCGCCGCCACCGCCGCCGAGAACGGCACCGGCGCTGGCACCAGCACCTTTCTGCAACAGCACCAGGGATATGATGCCCAGTGCCAGCACAACATGTACTACGAGAAGAATTATATCCACGCCTGTTTAACCTGCTGCATTAATAATGGCCAGAAAATCATCAGCTTTGAGTGAAGCACCACCGATGAGGCCGCCATCGATATCGGGCTGAGCGATCAATTCTGCCGCGTTGCCGGGGTTCATGCTTCCGCCATAGAGAATCCTGAGGCTCTCGGCGATGCCTGCATCCAGGTCAGCAATCCGGTTACGGATAAAGGCGTGAACACTCTGCGCCTGGTCCGGTGTTGCTGTTTTACCGGTTCCGATTGCCCACACCGGCTCGTAAGCCAGTACCGCACTGGCCAGCGACGCCACACCTTCCGTGTTGATTATCGCATCAACCTGGCGCGCGATAACATCTTCGGTAATATCCTGTTCACGCTCGCCCAGGGTTTCACCAACACAGAATATCGGCTTGAGGTTATGGTTCAGCGCTGCCGCG
>JASFVM010000174.1:0-5931 GCA_050049835.1 Gammaproteobacteria bacterium | reverse complement strand
CCCATCCAGTGGTCGCCGTGCAGATGCGTATTAAAAACGGCAATTACCGGCTTGTCGGTGACTTCTGTTATTTTATTCAGCAGCATTTCGCCAATCTGGAAGCTGCCGCCGGTGTCGATTATTACGACACCTTGATCAGACACGACGATGCCTGAATTGCTGATGAAACCTTTATTGTCCTTGTCGGGCATCGCGTGAATACCATGAACGACATATACATTGTCCGTCACTTTCTTCAGTGACATGTCCTTGATATCTTTCGGTATGGTGACGTTGTGGGCGTGACCGGCAAAAGAGAGCACGGCCAGGCAAAGAATCGCGAGTCTGGCTGTTTTTTTCATAAGTTACCTGCCTGTGAGGATTATTTGAATACCACCCTAATGTCGATCTGAGTCACAGGCAATTTGTATTTTGCTATATGCTTGATTGATTTTTTTAATCAGTATGCAAATCGATCCGAGGTGGCGTTCGGAGTTATCCGGTCATGCTGTTGCAAATATCCATTGTCATGCCTTTCATTTTTAATTGAATGACAAGGCCTGGCCCGATAATGCCCGCCAGCTGACACATGCCGGGTCTTTCAATAAAAAGCCAAAGTAATCTGGATTGATCGCTTCGACTTATTTATCAGTTCAAACTGATTTCATTCAGTCAGTGCTTTGCTAACCTCATCTGCCAGAACACGATGTGCAGCCCTGGTCGGGTGCACACCATCCCAGAACACATAATCATCGGGTTGTTTGCAGGCGTAAGGCGGGCGCTCAGGCATCACGCAAACATCGATGCTGTTCGACAGACCAAAAGCTTCGGGATTATCGATCAGCTCGTTGAATGCGGTGAAGATATCGATAATCTCGACACCCGGTAATCCACCGAGGTTAGCCATCAATCCACCATTATAGGCCAGTGACAGGTTGGTCGCGGCTGTGATCAGGAAGCCGGGTATTGGTGAAAACTGATCATCGGCCAGTTTCACTGCCGGAGTTGCACCAAGATCGGGGGCATTCATTATTACAATATGCTGTGCACCCGCGGCTGCCAGTCGCATAACTTCGGTAACAACCGATGTCACTGCCCTGGTAATCACCTCTGTGCTGGTTACACCAGAGGGATCTGAAGACAGTGCATACACAGCATCGAAAATATCGTTGCTGCCGATGAAGATGACATACAAAGCATCAGTCGGTGCACTGTAGTTTACATCGGCGAGGAAATTATCCACCTGGGTGGGTAAGTGCTGATTGGCATTAGGGATAACAGGGAAATCAGGCCTGGCCCTCGCCCCGCCGTAGGCATAGTTGCTGGCTTTGCCCTGGCTTCTGAGTGCAGGCCGCACATAGCCAGCCTGGCCCAGTGGACGGGCATACTGTTCGATCCATGTTGCGCCATTGCTGTGATGCAGGCCACCGCGGGTATAGGGGCCATCGGCGACCAGGAAGAAATCGAGCAGTTCAGAATAAGGCGGCGTATTGGCATAGCCGGTGATGAAATACTTGTTACCGGTATCGGACAGGCTGTCGCCAAATACAACGATACCGTCCGCCGGTTTTGCCGCGCTGACCAGACCGGGCAGCAGAAATGAACAAAGTAACAACAGGGTGTAGAAGCAAAAACGTTTCATAACCATTTTCCATCCTTAGTTAATTACTGCCACAAGAATAAATGTACCAGTTTCATAAGTCCAGCCTGGTCAGCGGGTATTAACAGGTCGTGATGCTGGCACTCCTGCCGACAGGCCTGAAGGTATAATGAAATCATGGGCTCAGGAGCCCTGATTTGATTGATTTCATGGAATATGTCCCCATGGTGATAGCAATGATTGAATCAAAATCACAGTCACTGGATAAACCACGAGATGATATCCGACATCTGAAGCGATCTTTTATTGCAGCAGCGTCTTTCACTGCCCTCTTATGGTTGATAAAAATTATCGAGACACTGGCCGGTGTCTCGTTGATTAAATACGGCGTATACCCGGGACAACCTGGCGGACTGGCCGGTATACTCTGGTCGCCATTGATTCACAGTTCGTTCACACATCTGTTCGCCAATACTGCACCTCTTCTTATACTCGGGACAGCACTGTTATACGGTTTTCCAAAATCAGCCAGAATTGTGATACCTGTTGTTTATTTTGGAACCGGACTGGGTGTCTGGTTATTCGCACGCCAGTCTTTTCATATTGGCGCGAGCGGTCTGACATTCGGGTTCATGTTCTTTGTCTTTATTGCTGGTGTGCTGCGCTGGGACAGGCGAACTATTGCACTATCCATGATCGTATTTTTTCTCTACGGCAGCATGATCTGGGGCGTTTTTCCAGGCAAACCGGATATCTCATTCGAGAGCCACCTGGTTGGCGCCGTTATCGGTGTTACCCTGGCTGTGTTGCTCAGAAATTATGATGCCTATCCGCCCGAGAAAAAATACAGCTGGGAAGAGGATGAAGAAGCCAGCCTGCAAAATGATGAAAACCAGGACTAAAAAAAAGGGACTAAAAAAGGGGGACAGTTATGTATCTTCTTTCAATTCGGGAACATCATACAGGATGTCATTGAAAGGATGGCGGTACATGGGCATGTTCAGCCGTTTCTCATCGAGGATGTGGCCGATGAAACCGATCGAGCGCCCCAGCACGAAAAATGCGTTGAGCGTACCCGTGTCGATGAAACTGTCGATATCCGCTTCGCTGTATCCCAGGCTCTGCCACATATCCACCATCAGCACACCAACGGCGCCATCGACGTTGAGTATCAGGTTGTCTTTCTTCTTGATCGTTTGCTTTTCAACCTCGAGTGCGTAGTCCAGCAGTGGGGTTGAGGGAAAACACGATTCCGCATAACGCTTCAGTCCCTCTACCCTCAGATCCGGGTTGCGTACCGACTTGATGCGGTGGCCAATGCCGGGAATGACCATGCCCTGCTCCGCCATGTAGGCTATAAACTCGTCGGCTGCCATGCCACGATCTTTACCCAGTTTGAAATAGCGGGCAGCACCGTCAATCGCACCACCGAACCTGGGACCGATGGTGAGCAGACCCGTGACCAGCGCGCTGATGACATCCTTGCCGGCACGCGCGGTAACGCGCGCGTTATGCGCCCCGCTGACTGCCGGGCCATGATCTGCCACGGTCTTGATGACAGTTTCGAGAAATTCACTGGCCCATTGCGGATAACGCTGTTTGAACCAGAGCAGTGTAATCACGTCCGCGATGCCGTAACCGGTTTCCGGTGTCGCCACGGAACTGATCGGAATGCCCGCATAGGTGGCCTCTTCGCCACGATCATCTGAAATCGTACAGGTGAACTGGGTGCCCTTGCGTACACGGCCGGCATTGAGTGCAACCTGGCAATCTTCAGGCAACGGTGTGATCACCGGTTCCCTGATGTCTTCTATAACGCCTTCGGCATGCAGTTCGCTATACACCGCATTAATAATTTCTGGCAGGTCATTGAAGCTGCGCGGTACGCGGATGCCGGCAGCCCGCATCGCATCGTTCTTCACACTGGCCATTTCCCGGTCGCTGCTGGCGTTCGCGCCAGCATGACCGAACTGTACGCCGGTCGAAAAATGACTGGCAATCGTGCCGACACACCAGCCAATAACCGGCTTGTGGATTTCGCCGTTCTGCACGGCATCGATCACCTGGTATTCCTCGGTACCGCCGACTTCGCCCAGCATCAGCAAATACTTCACCCGGGGATTGGCCTGCATACGCAGCATGTGCGACAGAAAGCCGGATCCGGCAAAACGGTCGCCGCCAATGGCAACGCCTTCACCGATACCGTCCGCATTCAGTGCAATCGTATGGGCCAGCTCGTTGAACAGACCGCCTGAGCGGGTAACCAGCCCGCACGAACCGATACGGTGCAGCTTGCTGGCGATGATGTTTTCAACCGTGCCGCCGATGTTGGCGACCTTGAACGCCCCCGGTGTGATTGCGCCGACCGTCGACGGCCCGATGACCACTTTGCCGAGTGACTGCGCACGCTGTTTCAGCGCCCGTGCGTGGCGTTCCGGTATACCCTCTGCAGTGATCATGATGGTGCGGATAGCGGCGATATCCAGCGCTTCGTTGCTGATGCGGTAAGCGCGCCTGAACGAAGCGAAGTTCAGCAGTACATCCGCGTCGGGATGGTGTTCAACCGCATCTGCGGTGCTTTTATATATCGGTATCAGTATTTCACTGTTGCCGAAAAAGAACTTGCCGTAACGGTTGCCGCTGGTCGGCGACACGATCGCAGCCACTGATGGCCGCTCGCGCCCGATCAGAGTGTCATAATCCAGCATACGCTGGATCGCACTCTGGTGATTGTTCCAGAATACGGCTTGCGTATCCCGCGTAAACAGTGTCGTGTCTGCAGGCGTTTGTTTGACCGGTTCGCCCGCCGCAGTGTTCTGCTGAATGGTCATTGGTGTTTTCTCCCGGTCTTCAATCATGCCACCAGACCCATGTGTACAATTTCGGTCATATGGGTTTCGGGTCCGTAGACTTCGATGGAAAGACCCAGCTCGTCGGCGGCTTTCTGCATGTTGCGCAGACCCACTTCGTAGTTCGGGCCGCCCCGACGTACATAGATGCGCACGCCGACGGCCTTCAATTTCTCATGGTACTGGCGGAATGCCTGGATAATACCGGTGAAGGTCTTTGCCACGTCGGTGAAGTTGGCAATGGCCCCGCCGATCAGCAGTATCTTTTCACGTCCCTGAGGATCGGGCGTGCGTGTCATCAGATCGAGCAGGGTTTCGGCATAAACTCGGGTTTCCTGTGTGGTCGGGTTACCCGAGTATTCCCCGTAGTTCGCAAGCTCGTCCGGCCCGATCAGATCGGCAATGGTATCGGCGTAGACGACCGAGGCGCCGCCGCCTGCGACCAGCGTCCATACCCTGCCCTGGGGATTGAGTATTGTGAGCTTCAACGAAGCACCGCTTTTTTCATCGATGGCCTTGATCCTGTTCTCTTCCGGTCCCGGTGCTTTCATGCCGAACGGTGTCGGAAAATACAGAGGCCCCCAGCGCTTCTCCATCAAAAAGCCGGCGGTGTCATCGACCCTGGCAACCAGGTCAAGCAGGTGGACTTCGTCGTTATCGAAATAAAACGGATTGACCTCGAGGTAGGTAAAATGCTGGTCGCGAAAGAACCGGTAAAAATCGGCCGCGAACAGCGCGAAGTGATCATGGTCATTGGCATCAGCAGGTACGGCAGCGGTAATCAGTTCAACAAGTGCGTCGTCCTGGATAAATGGCGGTATCTCGATCTGCCTGACACTGTCCCAGTTATCCTCGATGTTGATGCCACCCTGCGTACTCAGCGTCAGCACATCAGCGGCATCCTCCATCACGGCAGCAATGTAATATTCGGCATCACTGTCGTGCGCGATGAAAGGCTCGACGATGAAGCGGCTGAGAACGCCTGTCTGCCCACTGAGCAGTGTGGTGGTCTGGTTGCGTTTCTCGTCAATCCAGCTAACGGCATCATCCAGTGTGACATCACCGGGCGAGTCGACTTTGTACAGCACCAGCCCGTTGAGACCGCGTTTGCCGAAAATCATGTCAGGCTTGACCACCAGCGGTCTATCACGCAACCAGTTGTAGCTATCGTCAGCAGCCAGCGATTTCAGTTCCTCGCCAGTGGCTACGCTTGCGGCCCGAAAACTGTGCTGGAATTGCCCGAAATGCCTGGACCAGTCGTCATGGAATATCCGTTTGCCTTCGTATTCCCTTATCGCTCGTTGCGCCATTTGTCGATTGGGACCCCCGTAATATATGGGTTAATTCTAATGAAGGTAAAACGTATCAACTTGATCTGAAGCATATTTTGGTCAGAACGTTGCACGTAGTGTATTTATACGAAAAAAATGCGCGCCAGTATGATGCAAATACCGGGGATAAAGCGATTATATAGAATCAATGAGGTTTGCTCTGATCCTGTTT
>JASFVM010000173.1:0-5934 GCA_050049835.1 Gammaproteobacteria bacterium | reverse complement strand
AGGGACTACCAGCATGTCAGATAGCAACAAAGTTATCGAAAACCCCGACACAGGCAGTGCGCACTGCGCCGACCGTGAATCGATCTGCAGGCTGGAACGAGGAACAGGGCCGGCGCATCGCGGGGCCGGCGCTCCCGCACCATACAGAGGATGAAGGATTTGGTACCACCTGCTGAAGCAAAACAGCACCGGCTGGATTTACGGCGAAAGAATAACAGGCAAACGAGCTAGACATGACTGATCAACAAACGGTGACTCTGCTGATGAGTGAATTCGTTACCCATGATGTAAAACGCTACGTCGTCAGCAAACCGTCAGGGTTTGCATTCCAGCCCGGGCAGGGAGTGGAACTGGCGATTAACCAGCCGGAATGGAAAGAAGAGAGCAGACCGTTTACGCCCACCGGCTTTGTTGATGACCAGGTTCTCGAGTTCACCATCAAGAGTTACCCGGCACATAAAGGCGTCACGCAAAAGCTGCACAGTCTCTCAGCCGGTGCGGAACTGCTGATATCCGAACCGTTTGGCACGATCAGTTATCAAGGGCCCGGGGTCTTTCTTGCCGGTGGTGCCGGTATCACGCCTTTCATCGCCATCCTGAGAGAACGGTCTCGCGCGGCAGATATTGATCGCAACACCCTGGTCTTTTCCAACAAGACGCCAGCCGACGTTATCTGTGAGAAGGAGTTGCGCCATTATCTCGGTGACCGTTGCATCCTGACCTGCACTGACGAGGAAGCATCGGGCTACGAGCACCGCCGCATCGACAAGGCATTTCTGGCAGAGAAAATTGACGAGTTTAATCAGCCGTTCTATGTCTGCGGTCCGCCGGGCTTCATGGAAGCTGTCAACGGGGCTCTGGAGGATCTCGGTGCCGACCCGCAGAGTCTGATATTCGAAAATTGAGTATTACTCTTAACAAAAGCTGTTATTAACAATGGTCAACGAAGGGTTATCTTTTAGTGTCGGTCGGTATTCGTAGTGACCACCACCCTGAAGATCATAGTGGCCGAGCGAATTCACCAGACTCAGGATATAAGAAATAGACATACTGCGAAAATTTGGAATCCTGCTGCTAGCCTGCGTTGCATGTCAGGGGAATGCGGCCGGCACCTGTCCTGACGACGGTGTAGCGCTGCAGGTACTGGGCTCGGGCGGGCCGATTGCAGATGACGAGCGTGCCGCATCCGGTTATCTGATCTGGCACAAGGGCCGGGCGCGTGTCCTGATCGATGTCGGCGGCGGTGTATTCGTGCGTTTCGGCCAGTCCGGCGCCCGGATTGAAAACCTCGACCTGCTGGCGCTGACCCATCTGCACACCGATCATGCCGCCGATCTGCCGGCATTACTCAAGGGCGGCTATTTCTCGCCACGCACAGCGGCGCTGCCCGTAAGTGGTCCGAACGGAAACCAGCTCATGCCTTCCATCGGTGCCTTCCTGAAGGCAATGTTTTCCACCGAGCATGGTGCGTTTCGTTATCTGTCGGGGTTTCTGGATGGCAGCGACGGATTGTTCGAGGTGCAGCCGATCGAGCTGGACTCTAAAAGCCTGGAACCTGTCCTGGTGCTCGAAAACGACGGCCTTCGAGTTACGGCGGTCGGTGTGGAACACGGTCCCATACCTGCACTGGGTTACCTGGTTGAGATTGGCGGGAAGCGTATCGCAATCAGTGGGGATCAAAACCTGGACGGGTCTGCCTTTACCAGACTTGCTGCAGATGCAGACATCATGGTGATGCCGATGGCAATCCCGGAAAATGCCGGCGCCATTGCCCGCAATCTGCACGCAACACCCTCCAGAATCGGCAAGGCCGCAGAACGTGCCCGACCTGCGCGCCTGGTTGTTTCGCACCTGATGCAGCGCTCCTTACGTGATCTCAACGCTAACCTTGCCGAGATCCGCCGACACTACGCGGGGACACTGATGGCTGCCGAGGACCTTGCTTGTTTTACCCTGGGCCGGGACAGGCAACCATAAGTATCAGCAAAGCGCCATTGATATATTTCAATGCTGCGTTGCAATGCAGATGATATTTATTCAATGAATATAATTATCTGGAGAAGCCTGATGCATGACTACGACAATATGCCTATTCTGGACTGGCGTGACGACAAGGCTCCACAAAAAGCGAAGGCTCAGATTCTGCATCAGGAACCAGTGATCCTGCAGATGCCGGATGACTTCGACGCTTCTGTCGACGGGGATCTTTTCGACTGCAAGCGAGAAAAAGATACTGGCATTTTCTATGACTGTGAGGGAGGCAGAATTCTGCAACAGTTGGCGACGCAGAACAATCTCCCCGCCCTGAATACCGTGGCCGAGGCATGTATCAAATCAAGCTCACAGGTCGACATCGACAGTGTTCATAAACGGATCATTGTGCATGATTGATACGGCATCGATGCCTAAGCAGGCTTCGTAGCCTCATGGAGGCAATATCAAGCAGCAACGGAAACAGACGTCGTTGACAGACTCAAGTGCACATGCGATACAAGCATCAATCAGCTTAAGCATGATCATCAAAATCGCAGTCATCAACTTATACATATCATTGATAGTGAGTTCACCAAGCAAGACGACACAAGAGTCCCGTTGCCCCTTAAGTGGAGAACGAGTCGTTGGACTCTGCACAATAATTAGAAGGCTTGTGACATGTTGATTGAAAATATTCGTACACTGCTCTCCAACGGCTGGTTACTTAGCGGATGGCTGTGTATCGCTTTATTGTCTTGTGCCGTACTCATATACGATCTGCGCCGCAATAACACCCACATCCCGTCCCTTATGAAAGCAGTGTGGTTTATGACCGTGCTCTACTCCGGAGTGTTGGGCCTGCTAATCTATTTCTATTCAGGGCGTAAACAAATCAGTAACGATTCACTATGGCGAAAAGGCTTTCGTTCCGTAGCACATTGTTATTCCGGTTGTGGCGCGGGAGAAGTGACGGGCGTGTTTATCGCCGCAGGATTGCTATCGTTGGGTAATATGTGGGTTGCTGTAATTACGTTCTTTTTTGCTTATGTGTTCGGTTATGGCATGACCCTCGGTCCGTTGCTGCAAGATGGCGTGCCGCTTAAAAAAGCGCTCATCGATACTTTTTATTCCGACACTGCCACGATTACAGTAATGGAAGTCACCGCCATTAGCCTGGACCTCTGGCTCGCCGCCTCAGCCACCATGGGACAAGCCTTGTTCTGGACCTCATTGCTCCTGTCGCTTACCGTCGGACTGATTGCCGCCTACCCGGTCAATGTGCTGCTGGTCAAGTTCGGTGTAAAAGGCGGCATGGGTGATCCTCGTGATACGTCTGCATCACATCAGCATTAAGCGTAACATTTGTCACGTTTGAAGCCGTGAGATTCTTATCATGAAAAAAATTATAATCTTCTCAACCTTGCTCGGGCTAAAGCTGTTTCTTATTTCAAATTCAGCCAGTGCCGCGCCGTCCGGCGAAACCATAGCCAGGCAGGGTAATGGTAACGGCGCGCTCGCCTGTACGACCTGTCACGGTGAGCAAGGTCAGGGCAATGCAGCTGCCGGTTATCCCTATCTGGCCGGACAGCCGGTGGAATACCTTGTTAAACAGCTGCAGGATTTTACCCGCCAGCGCCGGAAAGATCCCGTCATGCAACCCTTTGCCAGTGCCCTGTCTGAAGACGAAATCAAGGCTGTTGCCGGGTATTATGCCAAACTGCCACTGCCCAAAACGGCTTCCGGCAGCAAAGATAGAACGCAACTCTCACAGGGTGAACAACTGGCAACTAAAGGTAAATGGTCGGTTGGCGTGCCCGCCTGTTTTCAGTGTCACGGTGAGCAAGGTCAGGGAATTGCGCCTGATTTTCCGGCCATCAGTGGCCAACCGGCATCCTATACCAGGAAACAACTTGAACACTGGCGCAAGGGTGAACGCAGCAATGATGCTGTCGGTTTGATGCAGGCCGTGGTTGCTGATCTGGATGATACCGAAATCACAGCCGTATCTCATTATCTTGCAGCGCAATCCCCTGTAAATGCGCAATAATTCCGGGGAAACAAACATGATCAACGTTAATCGTAGTCTATTATGTCTGGGTATTATTCTCCTAAGCCAGCCGGTAACAGCGGATACAGTCCAGCGCGCCGAAGCCGTTACCCAGGCCATCCCCGGCAAACCTTACCTGCCGCCAATGGAAGAAACTATTCCGGAGAACAAGTTCGGCGACATGGTTCGTCTTGGCAAGAAGGTCTTCACCGAAACCGGAAAATACGCCGGAAAATATGTCGGCAATGGTATGAAGTGTGTCAACTGCCATCTCGACGCAGGACGACTGGCCAATTCGGCGCCGCTGTGGGCGGCCTGGGTAAAATATCCCGCCTATCGGGGTAAAAACGAAATGGTCAACACCATGGAGGAACGGTTGCAGGGCTGTTTTACCTACAGCATGAATGGCAATCCGCCACCGGCTGACAGTCAGGAGCTAAAAGCCCTGATGAGTTATGCCTACTGGATGGCTGAAGGTGCACCGACAGGGGTTGATTTGCCGGGACGCGGTTACCCGAAATTAGCCAAGCCGCAGAAGACACCTGATTTCCAGCGCGGCAAGCAGGTGTTCGTTGACAATTGTGCTTTGTGTCACGGTGAAAAAGGTGAAGGCGTCGCACGGAATGGAAATTATGTTTTCCCACCATTGTGGGGCAAAGATTCCTTCAACTGGGGTGCAGGCATGCATCGCATCAATACGGCGGCCGCGTTCATTCGCGCTAATATGCCTTTAGGTAAAGGCGGCAGTTTAACGGTTCAGCAGGCATGGGATGTGGCCTATTATATTAATAGTCACGAACGGCCACAGGACCCGCGTTTCAAGGGCGATGTCAAGGTGACCAAAAACGCCTATCATCAGCACCAATGCCGCTATGGAGAAAAGATCGACAAACACGTATTGGGGAAAAGCCTTAAGCAATAAAGCGCTTCTCGTATGATATATAACCCAGCCGTTGATCAACAAAACGTTTTATTACCAGGAAGCGCTCAGCATGGCTAAAAAAAACAGCCCCACACTCTCTGCCAGTGAACGCAAGGACGCGCAACGCCGCAGCGCACCCGGTGTCACCGTCGTCTATGAGGCGATTCGTCAGGAAGCCGAAGCGGAGCTGGGCCGCCCCAACCAGGCTCTGTTCTGGTCCGGCCTGGCAGCCGGACTGTCCATGGGGTTTTCATTTCTGGCTCAAGCCTTGTTGCATTCTGGCCTGCCCGAGGCACCATGGCAAACCCTGGTAACAAAGCTGGGTTATTCTGTCGGGTTTCTTATCGTGATTCTGGGACGGCAGCAACTCTTTACCGAAAACACATTGACCCCGGTGCTGCAGCTGTTACAGAAAAAAACGCTTAACACGTTGTCCAACACAGCCCGTCTCTGGGGCGTGGTACTCAGCGCCAACCTGGTGGGAACACTGGCATTTGCATTCGCCTTGTCAGCTGCTTCCCTGGTTGAGCCTCAACAGATTGCTGCACTCGAAGCTATTGCCATCCATGCGCTGGATGGCGGCTTCTGGAACACACTGCTGCGTGCAGTTTTTGCCGGGTGGCTGATTGCGATGATGGTGTGGTTATTACCTTTTGCTGAAACAGGACGGGTTATGGTAATTATTATTATCACCTATCTGGTTGGCATAGCAGGGTTTCCACATATCATTGCCGGCTCATCTGAAGTGTTTTACGCCCTGTTGACTGGTGTGACTTCACCCGGTGTAGCCATTGGACAATTCTTTGTACCAACACTGATCGGCAATACCATTGGTGGCGTCGCGCTGGTGGCTGCGATCAACTACGCTCAAGTTTATTCAACAGAAGATTGAGCAGAGTAAAGGAGCAGAGTAAAGGGGACGTAGCGAATATTATTTAACCAGTCTGCAAGACGAATAATAGCTAATCGTTACGTTACCTTTAGACCCGGA
>JASFVM010000011.1:0-20666 GCA_050049835.1 Gammaproteobacteria bacterium | reverse complement strand
TTATCCGCTGTTGCGGACAGCGACTTCGAAACCGCCAAACAGCAGGCGATCGCAGAAATCAACAAGGCCGAGGCTGTCGGTTTTGAATGGCGCGACAGCAGAAAAATCCTGCAACAGGCCGAAAAGACCCAGAAAGCAGGTAACCATGAAAAAGCAATGAAGCTGGTCAGGCAGGCCAGGCAGCAGGGTATCGCTGCGGTAGCGCAGGCTGAAAGACAGAAAAACGCCGGACCACACTAACACGCCGCCCGCTATAGGGTATATTCAAAGCCGGGCAAGCCCCGGCTTTTTTTAATCACCCTGAATGACTATTTTCATGAACAAAGAACGATCGGTATACAGCGTCAGCGAGTTAAACAATGCCGTTGCCCGCCTGCTGGAACAGGAGTTCGCCTGGGTCTGGGTGGAAGGAGAGATTTCCAACCTGGCAACGCCGGCTTCCGGTCATATTTATTTCACCCTGAAAGATGCCGGCGCACAGGTACGCTGCGCCATGTTCCGTGGCCGCAACCGCGAGCTCAGGTTCAAACCGGAAAATGGCAGCCAGGTCGTGGTGCGAGGCAAGGTGAGCCTGTACGAAGTGCGCGGTGATTACCAGCTGATTGTCGACCGGATGGAACAGGCCGGCGCCGGCGCGCTGCAGCGAAAGTTCGAGGAACTGAAACAGAAACTCGCTGCTGAAGGGCTGTTCAGTGAAGCCAGCAAGCAGGACATACCTGAAATTCCGACCTGCATCGGTGTCGTCACTTCACGGACCGGAGCAGCCATTCGCGACGTCCTCAGCGTGATAGCCCGCCGCTTCCCGTCGGTACCGGTCAAGCTCTATCCGGTACCCGTCCAGGGTGAGGAAGCGGCCCCGGCCATCCGTCATGCGCTGGAACTTGCTCAACAGCATGCTGCCTGTGATGTACTGCTGCTGGTGCGCGGCGGTGGTTCACTCGAGGATCTCTGGTCATTTAACGAAGAGTCGGTTGCCAGGGCAATTTTCAACTGCATGATACCTGTGGTCAGCGGTGTCGGACATGAAGTCGACATCACCATTGCCGATTTTGTGGCCGATCACCGGGCGGCGACGCCGACCGCAGCCGCGGAAGCTGTCACACCGGACCAGCATGCCTGGATGCAAACGCTCGACTGGTACAACGTACGACTGGAAAAACTGGTAACAGAAAAACTGGCACGCCTCGGTGAACGGCTGTCGTGGATTCGCACACGCTTAACACAACAGCATCCGTTGACGATATTGCAAAGACTGAGACAGCAAGTGCATGACATGGACAGGCGTATGCGCATAACCCTGGACTACAAGCTCAGCTCAGCCAATGACAGGATGCAACATGTGCAGACACGACTGTTGTCGCACTCGCCCGCTGTCGCTATTCACAGTTACCGCAACCGTATCGACTACTTGCAACAGCAGGCACAGTACCGGATAAAATCCATGCTGGAGCAGCGTTCCGCAACACTGCGGACACTGGCCAGTACACTGAATGCCATCAGTCCCCTGCAGACATTGAGTCGCGGTTACTCCATTACCAGCGATAGTGAAGGACAGATGATCACCCGGGCTGACAGCGTAGCACCGCATGCGTTGATAAAAACCCGTTTGCACATTGGGCAATTGATCAGCCGGGTCGAGAAAATCTTAAAGGATTGAACACACTTGGATAACATGACCATTCTTTCCCGCTTTTTGCCTGGTGTGATGTTGTGCATATCAACAGTCGCTATTGCCGCTGATGAAACTCCTGTTAATGTAAAAACCGTCAGCTACAAAGAAGTTGCCTTTTACCCGGAGCACAGTACCGCAGCTGAAGTCATAGCCAGGCATGACAGCAAGATCAGTGCCGAAATATCCGCGGTCGTGGATGATATCATTCATGATACCGGAGACCGGGTCAACGAGGGTGATACAGTCATAGCCCTCGATTGCCGCACTTATGAACTGCAGCTGCAACAGGCAGAAGCAGCGCACGATGCGGTCATCGCCCAGCTTGAAAATGCGAAAAAACTGTATGCCAGTGCGCAGAAGCTGCAGAAGCAGAATAATATTTCACAGGAAGTCTATAACCAGCGCAGTGCCGACGCATCGCGTTTGAAGGCCGAATCGCTGAACACGAAAGCCGGGATCGAGGCCGCCAGGATTGCCGTTGATAAATGCAGCATCAAGGCACCCTATGACGGTTACATCAGCGAGCGCTTTATCAGCAAGGGTGAACATGCGCAAGCGGGAACGCCGGTATTTCAAATGATCACTTCTGAACAGGGCAGTGTTGAAGCGCACATCAACAGCTTCGAGTATCAAAGCTTTCTTCAGGGCAGCGACTACCGGTTCATCTTCAACGGCACAAGTTATGAGCTTGCTATCGACAGCATCCTGCCGGTACTCGATAAAATCTACCGTACGCATACTGCCCGGCTGTCTTTTGTCGCTGAGTCTGCGCCTACCGGTAGTCACGGCGACCTGAAATGGCGTGACAACAAGCTGGCTATACCCTCCAGCCTGGTTGTGATACGCGACCACCAGGCCGGCGTGCTTGTCACCAACAGCAACAAGGCACGCTTCGTCCCGGTAGCTTCTTACGTCGAAGGCCATCCGGCACCGCTCAGGCTTGATCCAGACACGCAGATAATCTCGATGGGTCGGCATGGCCTCGAACACGGTGACAGCATCAACGTCATCACCCCGGAGTAATACTGCGCAGACATGTTCAGACGCTTTCTGCAAAACCACGTACTTGCCAACCTGACGTTCGTGCTGGTACTGGTGCTTGGCATTACCACCTATATACTGCTGCCGCGTGAGCAGGATCCTGCGGTCAACTTTAACTGGATCGCCATCACAACCCTGCTTCCCGGTGCTGCTGCACTGGACGTGGAGAAGCGCATTACCGATCCGCTCGAGGAAGTCATCCGCAAGGTGCCGGATATGCGCTTTGTCTCCAGCACCAGCCGCGAAGGCACATCCAGCATACTGGTACGATTCAATGAAATCAGCGAGCGCGTGTTTGACAAGCGCGTTACCGATCTGCGTCGTGAAATCCAGAACAAGACGGATGAACTGCCGGAGGAAGCGCTCGATCCATTCATCCTCGAAATCACCTCGGGCAATGCCTACCCCACCGCGTCGCTGGTGTTAACGTCTGCCGCATACGATGAAAACCTTCGTATTCACGCCGAACGCATCAGGAAGGACATGGAACAGCTGAAAGGCATTGACCGTATCGAGAGCACCGCGCTGTACGATCCGGAGCTGCAGGTTTTGTTCGAACCTGAAACCCTGCACAAGTACGGTATCAAGCCGAGCGATATTGCCGACACGATACACAGTTACTACCAGGATACCTCTGCCGGCAGCCAACAGGTACATAACGAAGAATGGTTTATTCGCCTGACCGGCAGCCAGGCAGACCCGGAATACCTGTCATCGCTACCGGTGATGACATCGCTCGGCATGGTCCGCCTGGGCGAAGTTGCCACTGTTCAGCGCGCGCGTGAAAAAGCCGACCGCCTGGTCAGCTTCAACAACAGCGATGCGGTGATGCTGGCGGTATTCAAGAAATCAAACACCAACACCCTGCAAATCGTCGAAAAACTCAATGCGTACATCGCGGAATGGAACCTGACCGCTGATATAACCGGGGTGAAACTGACCCTGATTGACGATGCCACCGAGCTGACAAAAAAGTCCATTCGCGTGATGCAGAACAATGCCCTGCTGGGATTGATCTTCGTGCTGTTTGTGACCTGGCTTTTCCTTGGATTTCGCATCGCGTTTCTAACCAGCATCGGCATTCCTTTCATCCTCGCCGGCACCTTCTGGGCGCTGGGCGTACTGGGACAAAGCCTTAACGTGATGGTGCTGCTGGGCGCTGTCATTGCACTCGGTATGCTGGTCGATGATGCCGTTGTCGTGGTGGAGTCCATTTATGAGAGACTCAACCAGGGTGTGGAACGCCTGACCGCCTGCATCGACTCGCTGAAAGAAGTGTTTGCGCCGGTAACCGCCGCCGTGTTTACCACCATTGCCGCATTTTCACCACTGATGTTAATGAGCGGCATTATGGGCCAGTTTCTCAAGGTCGTCCCGCTGGTTGTCACGATTGCCCTTTTGATCAGCCTGGTCGAAGCCTACTGGATGCTGCCTGCCCATATACTCGCCAGCAAGGCCGGCTTTTCCCGTGATTCGGCCGTTCATTCCACAAGACGGCGCTTTACCCATGGCCTGCAGATAAAATATATTCGTGCGCTGATTACGGTGATGCGCTATCCGAGGATGGCCATCGCTACCGTGTTGCTGGCGTTTGTTCTCGCTGTCGGCGCGGTTGCCGGCGGCATCGTCAAGTTCGACTTTTTTGCCAGTGACCCGCAGCGCAAGTTTTATGTCAATGTCGAAATGCCGCCGGGCACACCGCTGGAAAACACCCTGCAGACAACGCTCGAAATCGAAGCCCTGGTCAGGGAAAAGATTGATCCCGAAGAATTACGCGCGATGGTGAGTTACGCCGGACAGCTGTTTACTGAAACCGAGGTATTTTTCGGCGACCAGTACGGCCAGATCATTGTCAGCCTCGCCCCGGACGTAAGCAATGAGTTCAGAAGCGTGGACGAGGTGCTGGCGATCATCCGGCAGACGGTCGCAGATTATCCCGGTCCGCTGAATATCTCGTTTTACCGCCTTTCCGGCGGCCCTCCGGTTGCCAAACCGATCAGCATCAAGGTCCGTGGTGATGACCTGCAACAGATTGCTGACGCAGCCGGGCAGTTGAAAAGGATCATGCGTTCAATTCCTGCAATTCATGACATCACCGATGACGCTTCGAAAGGCCGCAACGAACTCAATCTCACTTTCGATATGAATGCGGTACGTGACAGCGGTCTGAATCCTGCCGATATATCCCGCAACCTGCGCCTGCTGGTCGACGGTGAAATTGTTGCCAGCATGCAGGACAAGGGCGAAGAACTCGAAGTCAGGGTCAAGGCCATCGAAAACCGGCTCAACGACATCAACCAGGTTTTGCGGACTTCGATTGCACTGCCGGCTGGCGGTGCACGGCCACTCAGCACTTTTGTAAAAAGCACCACCGGGCAGGGGCCGGGCAATATCAGGCACTATAATTTCCGCCGCGCGATTACGGTTGAAGCCGACCTTGACACCAGCCTGATGAACACCGTGCAGGCCAACAACCTGGTCAAAGAGAAATGGGCGGAAATCGCCAGCCAGTATCCGCAGAATGACCTCAACTTCAGCGGCCAGCTGGATGACCTGCAGGAAAGCCTGGACTCGATGCTGGTGCTGTTCATGTTCGGCGTGTTGCTGATTTATGTGATACTCGGCACCCAGTTCAAGAGCTATTTCCAGCCGTTTATTATTATCTCGACCATGCCGATGGCCTTCACCGGCGTCACCCTGGGTCTGCTGCTCACCGGCAACCCGATCAGCCTGTATACGGTATTCGGCCTGATTGCCCTCACCGGCATCGCGGTGAATGCGGCAATCGTGTTGATATCGGCGGCCAATGATCGTCTCAAAGCGGGCATGTCCATCACCCATGCCACCATCTATGCAGCACGCCGCCGCATCATACCGATACTGATCACGACACTGACAACCATCGCCGGGCTGTCAGGACTGGCGCTGGGGCTGGGCGGTACCTCGCTGATCTGGGGGCCGGTGGCCACGGCGATTGTCTCCGGCCTGACATTTTCCAGCCTGCTGACACTGTTCGCGATACCATTACTGTACCGGCTGTTCGTCAAGGCGCCCGAAATTTCACCCTGAGCCGAAATTTATCGACGTAATTGCGTCCAATTGGACTATTATAGATATCTGAACATCCTTGCGCTGGATACCCAAACTGTGATAAATAGTCGCGTCCCAAAATTAACACTATACATATACGGAGCGTTTCATGCCTCAAGTTGCGCCACTGACCGAACACGAATTCAAGCCGTACAAGGTCAAAAAGGGTGAAGAATACATGAGTGATGGCCAGTTGGCCCACTTCACCGAAATACTCAATGCATGGAAAAAAGAGCTGATGGACGAGGTCGACCGTACCGTTCACCATATGAAGGATGAAGCGGCCAATTTCCCCGACCCTTCTGATCGCGCTACCCAGGAAGAAGAATTCAGCCTGGAACTGCGCACCCGTGATCGTGAGCGTAAATTGATCAAGAAGATCGATGAGTCGCTGGAAATGATCAGCAACGGCGAATATGGCTACTGCGAAACCTGCGGTGTTGAAATAGGCCTGAAACGTCTTGAGGCTCGCCCTACGGCCACCCAGTGCATTGACTGCAAGAGCCTTGACGAAATCAAGGAAAAGCAGATACGGGGCAAGTAAGCCGCCCTGACAGGTATTATGCAAAAAGCCGGAGCCTTGCTTCGGCTTTTTGCATTGCAAGACTGACTGATCGACCGTGACAGAATCCCGCTACACAGGCCGTTTTGCACCCTCACCCACCGGTGCGCCGCACCTTGGTACGCTGATAGCAGCACTGGCCGGCTACCTGCAGGCAAGAACAAACCAGGGAGCATGGTTGCTGCGCATCGAAGACGTGGATACCACGCGTCGTGTACCCGGCGCTGACGATGCCATTCTGAGAACATTCGACAAATTCGGTTTTGAGTGGGATGCAGAAGTGGTGTGGCAGTCAAATCGGTCGGCGCTGTATCAACTGGCGCTGGCACAACTGGATGCCGATGGACGGGTATTCCCCTGCACCTGTTCCCGCAAACTGCTGGCACAAACAGCTGCTGACCAGTCCGGCATTTATCCCGGCACCTGCCGGGCAAAAAAGCTGCCGTTTCCACACGAACATGCCGTGCGTATTCGCGTGCCGGACACGGTCATTCATTTCAGTGATGCCATTATGGGTGAATATCAGCAATCCCTGGCCAACGAATGCGGTGACTTCGTGATAAGGCGCCGTGACGGCCTGTTCGCCTACCAGCTCGCAGTCGTTGTCGATGACGCCCTGCAGGGTGTCACCGAGGTCGTGCGCGGCGCGGACTTGCTGGATTCGACACCGCGACAGATTTTCCTGCAGCAATGCCTGCATTACCGCCAGCCCGATTACCTGCACGTGCCGCTGATTCTCGATCACGAGGGCCGTAAACTCAGTAAAGCCGAAGGCGCGGCCGAGCTTGACCCGGATCGGCCGGCGAAAAGCTTTCATGCTGCGCTGTGTCATCTTGGCCAGCAGCCACCGGCGGACCTCGCTCGCGCCGGCCTTGTCGATCTCTGGCAATGGGCGCTGGAGAACTGGGATGCGCACAAAATCCCTGCCGACCACCGCGTCATCAAATCTTCATAGAAAATTGTTCTGTCACATGCGCCAGATGACTTGCAAGCGGGCCACTGTGCTGTGTATGCTCTAGCGTCTGCCAAAAGCACGGGGAGCATACAGTGTCAGATAATGAAATAAATTCCGTCCTGATTGAAAATCGTCGTTTCGAGCCACCAGCCGACTTCGTTAGCAACGCACGTATCAAGGCGGCTGATCTGGACGAACTGAATAAACAGGCAGAGCAGGACTACGAAGGTTTCTGGGCCGATCAGGCCAGGCAGCACATTGAATGGAGCACGCCTTTCAGCAAGATCCTAGATCAGAGCAATGCGCCACACTACAAATGGTTTGAAGACGGTGTTCTCAATGTTTCCTATAATTGCATCGACCGCCACCTCAGTGACAAGGCCGATAAAACGGCGATTATCTTCGAAGGCGAACAGGGAGATGTCAGACGCATCAGTTACCAGCAACTGCATGATGATGTCTGTCGCTTTGCCAACGGTCTGAAAAGCATGGGCATCGGCAAGGGTGACCGCGTCATTATCTACATGCCGATGACAGCAGAAGCCGTCATCGCCATGCAGGCCTGCGCCCGCATCGGTGCTATTCATTCGGTTGTATTCGGCGGTTTTTCTGCCGAAAGCCTGCGTGACCGTATTGAAGACGCATCCGCCACCACACTGATCACCGCTGACGGTGGTCACCGCGGTGGCAAGGTTGTTGAGCTGAAATCAGCTGCTGACAAGGCACTGGAAAAAAACTGTGACAGCATCAAGCAGGTAGTCGTGCTCAAGCGTAGTGGCTATGAAACCAATATGCAGACCGGGCGCGACCACTGGTGGCACGATATCATTGCAGACCAGGCCAGTGAGTGTGAACCGGAATGGGTCGAAGCCGAACACCCGTTGTTCCTGCTCTATACATCAGGCTCAACCGGCAAACCCAAGGGTATACAGCATTCCTCGGCCGGCTACCTGCTCAATGCCGTGCAGACCAATCTCTGGGTATTCGACCTGCAGGATGATGACGTCTTCTGGTGTACCGCCGACGTCGGCTGGATTACCGGCCACACCTATGTGGCCTACGGACCACTGGCGGTCGGTGCAACCACTGTCATTTATGAAGGCGCACCGGTAGTCCCGGACGCAGGCAGGTTCTGGAAGATCTGCGAAGATCACAAGGTCACCGTGTTTTATACCGCACCAACGGCAATCCGTGCATTGATGAAGTTCGGTGATGAATACCCCAACAGGTACGACCTGTCATCGATACGCCTGCTGGGTACCGTGGGTGAACCGATCAATCCAGAGGCCTGGATGTGGTATCACCGTGTGATCGGCCGCGAAAACTGCCCTATCGTCGATACCTGGTGGCAGACTGAAACCGGTGCCAACATGATTGCCCCGATTCCAGGCGTCACCAGCACCAAGCCCGGTTCCTGTACGCTTGCCCTGCCCGGCATCGCTGCCGATGTCGTTAATGAAGATGGCGACAGTATTACCGAAGCCAACAAGGGCGGCTACCTGGTCATCAAGAAACCCTGGCCATCGATGTTGCGTACCATCTGGGGTGATGACCAACGCTACGTTGACACCTATTTTCCCAAGTTTGACGGCAGGTATTACCTCTGTGGTGACAGTGCACGCCGGGATGAAGACGGTTATTTCTGGATCATGGGTCGCATCGATGATGTGGTTAACATTTCCGGGCATCGGCTTGGTACCATGGAAGTGGAGTCGGCACTGGTCGCCCATGAACGTGTTGTTGAAGCGGCGGTTGTCAGCCGGCCACACGATGTCAAGGGTGAGGCCATCGTGGCATTCGTGATCTGCGGTGGTGACCGTCCGCTGGGTGATGATGCAAAACAGATGGAAACCGAGCTGCGCAACTGGGTCAGCGAGCAGATTGGGCCCATTGCCAAACCGGATGAGATCCGTTTCGCTGACGGCCTGCCGAAAACACGCTCCGGCAAGATCATGCGACGCCTGTTGCGCACCGTTGCACGGGGTGAAGAGATAACGTCTGATACCTCGACACTGGAAAACGAGCAGGTTGTATTGCAGTTACAGGGAAAAGCCTAGCTCGCTTCCCCTGCGTTGGCGCCGGCACAGCTTTTCTCTTCAACCTCGTTTACAGGTAAACTAGAAGGCGTTCACGGCAAAACAGTGCAGCATGACCCTACTCTTTGTTTATGTAGCTATCGCCCTGAGCTTTTCATTCCTGTGCTCCATCGCTGAAGCAGTACTGCTTAGCGTTACAACAGCCCATATTACCGTGCTGGAGCTGGAAGGCAGAAGCTCCGGCAGATTACTGCGCCAGTTCAAGAGCGATATCAACAAGCCTCTGGCAGCTATACTGACACTGAACACCATCGCCAATACCATGGGTGCAGCGGGCGTTGGCGCCCAGGCCGCTATCGTATTCGGAAGTTCATGGGTAGGCGCCGCTTCAGCTGCGCTTACCCTGTCGATACTGGTTTTCTCCGAGATAATTCCCAAGACCCTCGGTGCAACCTACTGGCGCTCCCTTGCCGGCATCGTTGCACATGGGCTGGAAGCCCTGGTGTGGATCCTTTACCCCTTTGTCCTGTTGTCAGAATCGCTGACAAAAGGTATTTCGCGAAACCATGAAATCGAGGGCTTCAGCCGTGAAGAATTCGCCGCCATGGCAGATCTCGGTGAACAGGAAGGACAGCTGGAAGAGCGCGAATCGCGCATTTTGAAAAACATGTTTCTGCTGCACGAAACCAGGGTCAGCGATGTGATGACGCCGAGACCCGTGGTTTTCTCCTTACCCGAATCACTGACAGTATCTGAATATTTTGCCAGCCATTATGATTCACAATTTTCACGCATACCGGTCTATACCGAAGACCGTGAGCAGTTTACCGGCTTTGTACTTAAAGATGACCTGTTGCTGGCACAGGCGCGAAATAATACAGAAAACAGCCTGCAAACATACCGTCGTGTATTGCCGGCGTTACTTGATAGCACACGCTTGTCGGATGCTTTCGAGGACGTTCTTCACAGGCGCGCCCATATCGTAATGATCGTGGATGAATACGGTGGCATGGAAGGCATTATTACCCTCGAAGATATCCTGGAGACCCTGCTTGGTCTCGAGATCATCGACGAAAGCGACAAGACCGCGGATATGCAGCAACATGCCCGGCGCATGTGGAAAAAACGGGCGCAAGCAATGGGGATCACGATTCCCAAAAACACCAGCTAAGTGACAGCGACCAGAATCACCAACAAACGTACATTTTCACAACCTGAATGACAGATGATCAGCGCACAGCAATGACACAAACCATCAAATATATAACAGTAATCTTGCTCATTGTTCATGCCATGACTATTGGCTTGATAAGACAGACGTACGCCGCCGAAGACAATATCGTAACGACCAGGATTGAAGGAGACTTTGTTGATGTATCCGCCAATGTTCGTGCTGCAATTATTGGCAAAAGTATCAATATAGCGAATACACTTCCTGCAAGTGAGATGTTACACCGGACTGGTCCTGCACTTGGTTACAAAAATGATGTTTATCTGGATGCCATCACCTATGAATTCTGCAGCGCCAGCATTTCACACAAACTGGCCCGGACCCACCCGGACAACATTGTGCTTTGCCCGTTTACCATAAGCGTCTATGTCGTGAATGATGAACCTGATTTTGTCCGCCTCTCCTACCGTATACCGACCGGCAAACCCGGAACAGAAGAAACCGTCAAGGAAATCGTTGACCTCATTCAGGGCATTATCGACGATGCTACATGGTAGTGTTGCCAGATCTATTCGTCATCGCGTTTGGCATCAACCAGGATCTCTTCACCCGCGATGTTGACTGACAGTTCGATTGGCCTGCAGCAAACCGAACAGTCCTCGATATAGTTCTGCAGCGCTATCGATGCATCAATAACTATTTCGATGGACTCGCCACAATAAGGACACTGGATAGATACGGTTTCAGTTAGCAACGGCACGACAACAATCAATCCTGGCCGTTATTGCTGTTTACCAGGTACATGGTCAGCTCAGGCCAGTAGGTAATCACCAGCACCGCGGCCATCAGGATAAACATGAACGGTATGGTAGAGCCATACAGCTCTGTGACCGGCTTGTGAAAGCGGTAACTCGCAATAAAGAGGTTCATACCCACCGGCGGGGTAAAGTATCCTATCTGCATATTGGCGAGGAAAATGATACCCAGATGGATGGGGTGTATACCGTAACCAACTGCCATCGGCAATATCAGGGGGACAATAATGACAATGGCGGAAAAGACATCAAGAATCATACCCAGCATCAGCAGGAAGATATTGAGCAACATCAGGAATGTCAGCTGGCTGTCGATCTTTGACTTGACGAATTCAAACAGACGGACCGGCACCTCGGTATCGATCAGGTAATTGGTCGATGCCAGCGAAACAGCCAGGATGATCAATACGCCGCCGACCAGTACCATTGAATCGCGCATGATATCCGGCAATCGCTTCCACGGTACCTCGCGTAATATCAAAACTTCTACAACCAGTACGTACAGAACCGCGACTGCCGCTGCTTCGGATATTGCAAAATAACCACTGTAAATACCGCCAATGAGCACAAACGGCATGGGAATTTCCCAGATTGACTCGCGCAATGCCGCCACAAGCTTCGACCATGCAAAATCGGAGCGTTTGATGTGCATGCCAGTACTTTTATACATACTCCAGCCGCTGAGCAGCAACAACATGAACAGCCCCGGCATCACACCTGCAAGGAACAGATCATCTATGGCAACATTTTCACCGACGTCCATCTGCTGAGCGATGACACCATATAGAATCAAGGCAATCGAAGGTGGAAACAGCAGACCCAGGCTGCCCGATGAAGTTATCAGGCCAAGATTGAAGTTCTCTGCATAACCTGCCTGTTTCATCGCCGGATACAGGATTGCTCCGAGGGCGATAATAGTCGCCCCGGAAGCCCCGGTGAGGGCGGTAAAAAATGCGCACGCAAACAGCGAAACAATGGCCAGACCACCGGGAAACCAGCCAAGCAAGGCATCAGTCAGCCTGACAAGACGCTCTGAGGCCTTGCTTTCACCCAGAATATAACCCGCCAGGGTAAATAGCGGTATAGCCAGTAATACGGGGGTATCTGCGATACGGTAGATTTCTATGGCAATAACCGAGAGATCCACCTCTATTTGTGAAAAACCATAAAGTGCACTGGTTGCGATAATGATGAACAGCGGCACCCCGAGCATCACCAGCACCGCCAGTACAATGATGCCGGTCATCTTTTGTCTGGCCTCGGTGGTGACAGGAACAGCAGAAGATACCTGAAGGCCATCAGAGTGAACGCAACCGGTATGATCAGCTCCGTTATCCATGCCGGCACACCGGCGAATGCCTCGGTGCCATACTGATAATCCATTTGCACAAAATTGGCAGCATGCCACGCAATTACAGCACAGATAATCATGCAATAGGCGTGGACGATGCGTTTTATATAAAAGTAGTACCTGCCGCTGACATACTTTGCAAAGAAGTCGATACGTATATGATTGTCAGTGCGTGATGCGATCACTGCTCCGGAGAGAGCCACCCAAAGTACCAGCAGGCGCAACAGTGGATCGATCCAGGCAACTCCGCCACCGGCAATATTCCGGTAGAAGATTTGTACGACGGCCAGAATCACCATGACGGCAAGCATACTGATCAGCAACCAGTCCTCGATTCTGTTTATCGCCCTGATCAGACGGGCAATGTGCCGTTTATTCATCAGGTGGAGGTTATTTGATCATTTTTTTGATTCATCAAGGTATTTCATCAGGTCAGCATACGCCTTGTCACTGTACCGGTTTTGCTTTTCCAGTTGCTTGATGGCCATACCGCCCACCTTGCGCCATTCTTTTGCTGAATCCGGTGTCAGCTGAACAAACTTTATACCCTGGTTCAGCAACGCCTGTTTCGCATTAACATTATCTTTTCTGTTTTGTTTGTTAATCCTTGCGAATACCTTGCCCATGATATCGCGTACCTTTTGCCTGTCATCTTTACTGAGTTTGTCAAATGCCTTTTTATCGATGACCAGCAAGGCAGAAAAATACGTTAGTGGCTCATCCATTACATAACTGATTTTCGTATGCCATTGCAATGCAATCGCGCCTATGGGCGATGTGATAATCGTATCGATCAGGCCGGTTTGCAAACCGGTCAGCACGTCTGATAACGGTAATGGCACCGGCGAGATATTTGCGCTGCTGAAAACTGCCTCACCGACTTCATGATTGGACGGCAGCCATACCTTTTTATTAGCAACCTGTGCAACTGTCTGTAACGGCTCATCAGACATCATATAGGAAAAGCCGCCTTCAGCCAGACCGAAACTGACGAATCCCTTGCGCTCCAGTGACTCAATCAACTCTGCATCCATTTTTGAACGCACATAATCAACCTGTTCCAGTGAATCAAACAGGTATGGCAATTCGTATATGGCTATATCAGGCGCTATCTGTGTCATACCACCGGCAGTGACTGCACCACCCTGTAACTGACCGATTCTTATTTTTCTGAGGACGTTCTCGTCGCTCCCCATCACGCCACCGGGGTAAAACTTGAATTCGACCCTGCCTTGCGTCAGCTCCTTGATTTCTTCGGCACCAGCACGCATCTCCTGCATCCAGAATGTTCCATCCGGCGAAACCGTCGCAATTTTAAATACCCGGGCATCCGCTATAGATGCGCTTAGCATCATCACCACCAGGGCAGTAAGCAGAATGCGTTCCATGTCTATTTACCCCCGTATCTGTTATTAGAAATATTCATTGGATTGGTCCAGCAAAATCCTGGCTTTGTATTGCGCAATGCTGTTGATCAATGTCGATTCATTATTCTCAAGCTTCGCATCAATCACTTCCTTGAGCAGCCTGTCATGCAACGCCTGGTCAAACACCAGGCGAGCGTATTTTTCTGCATACAGCAACTTGGCCATCAGATTTTCTCCATCAGAAACCTTGATAGCTTGCTCGAAATTCTTTTTGGCCAGTTCAGGCTTGCCACCCATTGCCGGCGGTAAAAAAGATTCCATCACGGCCATATATAAATAGGCATCACCGTTATTTATTAATGGATCCAGTTCAAGCACACGTTGAATAATTGCCTTGATGCGAGGCAGTTCTGCAACAGCATTCCAGTCAGCGCTGTTGGCTTGAAGCCAGCCTGCCCATGCACTGCCAAGCGCGAACAGAACAGGCACGTCTTCCTTGTTGAACTGCTTCAGTACCTGTTCGAATTCGTAATAGGAAAGTTCACGAAAATTACAGGCTGCCGGCTTGTAGATACAGAATGCATGCTCTGCATAATCCAGCGAAAGTGCAGAAAGGCGCATTTTGCGCTCCCTCTCTTCGACAAAAACCGATGCATATGCGCCGTATAGCTTCGAGCCTGAAATCAGCAGCTCAACATTATCCGGATCACCCTTGATCATACTGCTCACCAGGATCAGGTAAGCCGGCACCGCCTGCTTCACTGTTTCAGGATCGTTCTGTTCAAGCATGGTCGCTGACAAATCTTCAGCAAACTCCTGCTTGGCATTTGATACTAACTGGCCACATCCAGACAAAATCAGCAATGTGAATAAAATGATGGATGCGCAGAATTTCGAAGCTATACCGGACATTTAATCGAGGAATCAGTTTTTGTCAGTGTTGATATGATGGGTTTTCAGGGATGTAAATATTACAGGCTTTTGGCGAACAAATGCCACTCGATTTTTTTCAGCATACTGCAAAAAAGGGCCGGATATCCGGCCCTTTCTATAACTGGATTCAGCTATCCAGCGCTATTTTGCAATGACTTTTTGCAACCCCTCAATCGAGCGAACCCAGGGCTTGGTCCCGGTTTTCTGCTCAAGTTCCGCAGCCACAACATTTGCACTTGCACGGTCAGGATGCGGGCTGACCAGTACATAAACAACCGAGCCATCACGCGTGGTCTTGACCGGAAGCATGCCGTCAAGATCATTGTCAGCCTGGAATTTTTCCATTCTGGCCAGTGTAGAGCTGGCATATATCTGTACCGCATATCCCGTGTCCATTGACATGATGCGCTCTTCCGGCGACTCTGGCACAGGTTCTGGTTCAGGTACGACAATCGCCGCTACAACAGGTGCAGGCTCTTCGATTACAACTGTCTCTGAAACCGGTTCCGGCTCACTGATTACAACCGGCTCTTCAACAATCGCCAGATCTTCATCGCTGTTCTCGGCTGCCGCATGTTTTTCACTCCATGGTGACTCATCCGGTCTTGTCCAAGGTGCAGGTTCTGATGAACAGGCTGCCAGCCCGACTAATAATATATTACTGATCAGGATACCCTGAATGTGTTTTATTGTTATTTTCACTTTCCTCTCCAACGGATAAACCTGATAAATAGTGTAGTTCAAATCAGCAAAAAACACATCAAACAATGGTCTTCATGCAATAAAAAAGGAGCCGACGGCTCCTTTTTTACTATCGTGATGAAATGTAGCCGGATCAGGCAGCTTCACCCTCAGCCGCTTTCATGCTGAGGCGAATACGGCCCTGACGATCGATTTCCAGCACCTTGACCTTGACGACATCGCCTTCAGCGAGTTTGTCGGTGACCTTTTCAACACGCTCTTCACAGATTTGTGAAATGTGTACCAGACCGTCCTTACCCGGAAGGATTTCCACAAAGGCGCCGAAATCCATGATCTTCTTCACTGTACCATTGTAAACAGCACCGACTTCAGCATCCGATGTAATCTGTTCGATACGCGTTTTTGCATCTTCCGCAGCGGCCAGATCACTGGAAGCAATCTTTACATTGCCTTCATCATCAATGTCGATCATGGCTCCGGTTTCTTCAGTCAATGCACGGATAACAGCACCGCCTTTACCGATGACGTCACGAATCTTGTCAGGATGGATTTTCAGTGACAGATAGCGTGGTGCGTACTGGGACATTTCGGTACGTGTTTCAGAAATGACCTTGTTCATTTCACCCAGGATGTGCAATCGACCTTCTTTTGCCTGGGCCAGCGCTTTTTCCATAATTTCACGGGTGATGCCGTCGATTTTGATATCCATCTGCAACGCACAGATACCATCCGCACTGCCAGCTACCTTGAAATCCATGTCGCCAAGATGATCTTCATCACCGAGGATATCACTGAGCACGGCAAAATCTTCACCTTCCTTGATCAGCCCCATTGCAATGCCGGCAACAGGCGCCTTGATCGGCACTCCGGCGTCCATCAGGGAAAGGCTGGTACCACATACCGAAGCCATGGAACTTGAGCCGTTGGATTCTGTAATTTCAGAAACAACACGAATGGTATACGGAAATTCTTCTTCGCTCGGCATCACACCAAGCACACCGCGTTTAGCCAGTCGGCCATGACCGATTTCGCGACGTTTCGGACTACCGACCATTCCGGTTTCACCAACACAGTATGGCGGGAAGTTGTAGTGCAACATGAACGGTTCACGGTATGAGCCATCCAGCGCATCGATTATCTGTGCATCACGTGATGTACCCAGGGTCGTGACCACAAGGGCCTGCGTCTCACCACGCGTGAACAGGGCAGAACCATGTGTTCTGGGCAAAACGCCGGTACGGACGCTAATCTGACGAACATCGCTGTTGGTGCGGCCATCAATACGCTTTTCACCCGAGATAATTCGACCTCGGACAATTTTCTTTTCCAGTTTGCCAAAAGCATCCAGTACATCCTGTTCACTCCAGCCTTCCGCGCCATCACCGGCAGCCAGTGCTTCAACAGCAGCATTACGTACTGCTTTGACAGCATCCTGACGCTGTAACTTGTCAGCAATCTGATAGGCGTCTGTCAGCGCTGCGGTGTAATCCTCTGCGAGCTTGTCGGCAATCGATCCATCGGTGACCGGTGCTGTCCAGTCCCATGAAGGTGTTCCGACTTCAGCGGAAAATTCGTTGATTGCATTGATCACGGTCTGCATCTGTTCATGACCGAACATGACTGCACCCAGCATGATATCTTCAGAAAGCATTCTGGCTTCCGATTCAACCATCAGTACAGCTTTCTGCGTACCCGCAACAACCAGGTCCAGCTCGGACTCCTTCACTGCAGCTTTCGACGGGTTGAGCAGATACTGACCGTCTTTATAGCCAACACGGGCGGCACCCAGCGGGCCATTAAAAGGCAGGCCGGAGATCGCCAGTGCAGCTGACGCGCCAATGATTGCCGGAATTTCAGGATCAATGTCATCGCATACTGAAACAACTGTAGCAACGATCTGTGTGTCATTGGTAAAGCCCTTGGGAAACAGCGGTCTGATCGGACGATCGATCAGGCGGCTGGTTAATGTTTCCACTTCGGAAGGACGTCCTTCGCGACGAAAAAAGCCGCCGGGTATCTTGCCAGCAGCGTAAGTACGCTCCTGGTAATTAACGGTCATCGGGAAAAAGTCCTTGCCGGGATCTGATTCCTTGAGCGCTACCGCCGTTACAAATACAACGGTATCTGCAACGCTTACCATTACTGCTCCAGATGCCTGGCGTGCGATCTCACCTGATTCAAGAGTTACTGTGTGGTCGCCGTATTGAAATGTCTTCTTAATTGCTGTTGGTGTCACGTTACTGTTTCCCGATGCGTGTTCTTTGTTTGCCTGAATTGTTTAATTGTCTATCTGCGCAAGCCGAGGCTTGAGATCAGATCCTTGTAGCGATCCTGACTCTTACCCTTCAGATAATCCAGCAGCTTGCGGCGCTGGTTTACCAGACGTAATAAGCCACGACGCGAATGGTGGTCGTGCTTGTGCGTTTGAAAGTGTTCTGTCAGCTGGGTAATTCTTGCTGTCAGCAGTGCTACCTGCACCTCGGGCGAACCTGTATCTCCTTGTTCACGCTGATATTTATCAATAATTCCAGCTTTATCTGTGGTCGTTAACGACATGTAATCTCCGAAATCTGTACTTACACTCAATGAAAAAGGGCTGCGATTTTATCACGTAAATGCGGGGGTGCAAAAGCAAAAGTTTTCATTTTTTCAGACACTTGCCTGTATCATTCTGCGTGGCGCCACCCGGCCATCATCCTGAATTTCTCCGACACCCATAAATTGCGATTTATCGTATATCCGTACCCAGCCCTCGGTGGGTGCATGCGGCACCAGGATGGGCTGTCCCTGCTTCATATAGAAAGCTGCATCGGGATCCAGATGCACATCAGGCCAATGTGCGATGCCGCTGTCGATCGGCAGCAAGTAGCGGTCGAGTGCGGCAAACCTTTCGCCATCAGCAGCCTCGGCTGCCGACCTGAGCTCATCGATGGTGACCATGTCAGCGTCAAACGGCCCCACACTCAGGCGACGCAGCTGGACAACATGAGCTCCGCAGCCCAGCGATTCTCCCAGGTCCTCGACCAGGGTGCGAATATAGGTACCTTTTGAGCAGGCCACCTCGAGATCCAGCATACAGTCATTCAACGTATGCAGCTGCAGTTGGTGAATCTGAACCGTACGCGGCTTGCGCTCGACTTCGATGCCCTCTCGGGCAAGTGCGTACAATCTATGCCCCTGGTGCTTGACGGCTGAATACATCGGCGGTATCTGTGAAATAACGCCACTGAACTGCGGCACAAGCTTTTCGATATCACTCAGCGTGACCTGCGCACAATCCCGCCTTTGCATGACTTCACCATCGGCATCGCCTGTCGTGGTATTTATTCCAAGACGACAAATGACGCGGTAACGCTTGTCGGCGTCGAGCAGAAAAGCGGAAATCTTGGTCGCTTCACCGAGACAAATCGGTAACATGCCTGTTGCCAGCGGATCCAGGCTGCCGGTATGACCGGCCTTGGCCGCACCGAACAGGTGCTTGATTTGCTGCAATGCCTTGTTGGAAGTAATTCCGGCAGGCTTGTCGAGCAGCAGCACGCCGCTGACTGTACGCCCCTTTCTTTTGCGCCGGCCCATTATGATGAAGACCCCTCGTCACTATGGTGCAGCTTGTCCGACTGAATAGCTTTATTGATCAACTCTTCCATTGCTGCGCCGCGCTCGACACTGTCATCATTGACAAATTTCAGCACCGGCACGGTCCGTGCCCGAATGCGGTGTGCAATCTGGCTCCGGATAAAACCGGCGGCGCGGTTCAGTGTTTCAAGTGTGTCGGCCCGCAGCTTTTCATCAAGCACGGAACAAAACACAATAGCGTGGCCAAGGTCGCGACTGAGCTTGACAGCGGTAAACGAACACAGGCCCATACGCGGATCCTTGAGTTCATCACGAACGATCTCAGCCAGTTCGCGGCGAATCTGTTCCGCCATGCGCTGGCTACGGGAAAATTCTCTTGGCATTTCTTAACTGTAATAAATATCAATGCAGCTTTCGCTGAAAAGAAATGATTTCAGTGATTCCAGACAAGGCAAAAATTATTGAGGAAGCTGAGCGTACATATCGGCACTCGAGCATTCCGAAACGATTTTTAACGCAGTATGGGAGCGCTGAAATCATTTCCCGCTACAATGTGCGCTCTTGCTCGACGCGCTCAAATACCTCAATCTGATCGCCAACCCTGACATCGTTGTAGTTCTTCACCGCAATGCCGCATTCGGTACCGCTCTTGACTTCCTGTACGTCGTCCTTGAAACGCCTGAGTGATTCCAGCTCGCCTTCGTAGATAACCACGTTGTCACGTAATACACGGATTGGCTGGTTGCGCTTGATTACGCCTTCGGTCACGATCGATCCGGCAACAGCACCGAACTCGGGTGATTTGAATACATCCTTGACCTCAGCCAGACCGATAATGTGTTCGCGAAATTCCGGTTCCAGCATACCTACCAGTGCTTTCTTCACTTCATCGATGAGCTCATAGATGATGCTGTAGTAGTTAAGCTCGACACCGCGTTCAGATGCCGCCCTTCTGGCCGATGCATCAGCACGCACATTAAAGCCGATCACGATCGCATTGGATGCCGCAGCAAGACTGATATCAGTTTCATTGATTCCGCCTACACCGGAACCGACAATACTTACATTCACTTCTTCGTTTTCAGCAGCCAGCTTGGTCAATGCATCGCGAATTGCTTCAAGTGTACCTTGCACATCAGCTTTGAGCAGTACATTCAACGTACTGACCTCACCAGACTTCATCTGGTCGAACAGTGAATCCAGCTTGGCCTGCTGCTGCGAGGCCAGACGTTTATCACGTTTCTTGTTGCGTCGATCCTGGGCAACTTCTCTCGCTGTTCGCTCATCGTCGACAACCATTACTTCATCGCCGGCACTTGGTGTCCCGGAAAGGCCGATGACGGCGACCGGTATTGAAGGACCTGCTGATTCAGCGGGCTGACCGCTTTCATCGAA
>JASFVM010000254.1:0-4371 GCA_050049835.1 Gammaproteobacteria bacterium | reverse complement strand
ATTCGAAGACCGTGTTAGCCAGGCCATGGCTTATTCTGCCAGGGCCAAAACCATTGTGGCCGTAGCAATACTGAATGTCGATATGTTCAGCCGTATCAACAACACGCTTGGGCAGGTAGTGGGTGATGAGTTTCTGAAAGCGGTCGGACAACGTCTGAAAACCATTTTGCGCAGATCTGATACGGTTGCTTCAATGATGACTCCCGGTCAGGCCGGGCCATCGTTGTCACGTTTGCATGACGACGAGTTCGCTCTGTTACTGACCGGTCTCGATAGTATTGATTCACTTACCTATATTATCAAACGTATCCAGGAAAAATTTTCCGGTAAGATTGTAGTTGCAGATAATGAATTGTTTGTAACTACAACCATAGGTCTTTCACTGTATCCTAATGATGGAGCTTCACCTTCAGTATTGATTGATAACGCACGGTCTGCGCAGAAACACGCGAAGAGCCAGGTTGGTCGTAATAATTACCAGTTCTTCTCAAAGGATATCAATCAGAAGATCATTGAGCAGATGCAGCTTGAAATCGATATGCATAATGCGGTTGAAAAGAACCAGTTCAGGCTTATCTACCAGCCCAAGATCGACACAAAGTCAGAAAATATCATCAGTATGGAAGCTCTTATCAGATGGGATCATCCTGAACGCGGTCTGATTACACCTGCTATGTTTATTCCGTCTGCAGAGAAGACCGGGCTGGTTGTGGATATCGGTATATGGTGTCTACATGCCGTTTGCAAGCAGACCAGAGCCTGGGTGGATATGGGCGCAAGTAATCTTCGAGTGTCTGTCAACATTTCGGCTATTGAGTTTTCCAATGAGAATTTTGTAGATTCGATAAAACAGGCATTGAACGAGCATGGACTCGAGCCTCAGTACCTTGAGCTGGAGGTCACTGAAACCACGGTAATGCGCGATCTGGAAAAATCATCAGCTCTCATCGATGATCTGCGCTACCTGGGTGTGACTGTCACGCTGGATGACTTTGGTACCGGCTATTCATCGTTTAATTATCTGGGACATCTCAATTTTGACTGGATAAAAATTGATAAGAACTTCCTGATGGATGCGCTCAAACACAAACGCTCTAAAACCCTGTACTCCGGCATGGTTAACATGGCTCATGAAATAGGTTTGAAAGTTGTTGCAGAAGGTATAGAGAACCAGAATGAATACAATTACGTGCACAAACTGGGTGTCGATGAAATGCAGGGATATATGTTGAGCAAACCGCTCGAAGCTGATGCCATGACCCGCGCACTTTTCTCAAAATCTGGCAGTCACAAGAAGGCGGGGTAAGGTGATTTATTCACCACGGAGGAGCAGAGGGCACAGAGCTGACACTAATTTTTAATGCCGAAGGCTCGGTGCCGTAAGCTTCAGATCGTCCAGTATCTGAAGCTTCATATTAAAATTATTCACAGATGAACGCAGATAAACGCGGATGTGTGGAAACTTATAAAACCAGCTATATCTGTGTTTATCTAAGCATATCCGTGGAATTGATTTCACATAAAATGTCAGATTAACTCGCGACAACTGCAAGTGATGGATTTTTGGTGAATAGTATCCCCGGATTTCGTTTCACTGCATCCGGGCTACACCTGCTCTTTGAATATTTGCGCCCTTTGCATTTTCCGCGGTAAAAAGATTCTCTGTACACTCCTTGCCTCTGTGGTGAATAAAAAGCTGGAAGCAAGTATAGCCTGGATCAAGCAGAGCGTAATCCAGGGTCGTTAAGGCTCTATTTGTTGAAAAATGAAATAATATCTCCGCGTAATCTGCGTCTTTGCGGTGAAAAAATGGTTTAGATTAGGAATGTTGTGCGGGGGGTAAAGCTTATGACTGCTTATCGAACCAGGCATTGATGATCTTGACATCATCTTCGCTGAGGTTGCCGGTGATGTTTTTTAACTGGAAGTAGTTGGCCACGTATTCATACCTGGCAGCAGAGTATTCAAGTTTCGCTTTGAACAGCTCCCTTTGTGCGCGTAGCAGGTCAGCGTTTGTTCTTGTGCCAGCCCGGTATCCTGCCTTGATGGACTTGAGTGCTGTTTCTGTTGACGTTACGGCCACATTCAGCGCTTTTATCCGATTCATGGCAGTCATGGTGTTCCTGAATACTTTGTTTGTTTCTCTTATTACAGAACGGTGTGTTTTCAGCATCAGTTCCTGGGCTTCTTCCTTGCGGTTCAGGGCTTCACGTACCCTGGAGCTAACCTGTCCGCCGGTATAGATTGGAAATTCCAGCTGCAGGCCAATCGAGGCATCATCGATGTTACTGTCACCGAAGCGTCCGCCGGTCTCTTCGTTGCTGTAACTGGCGACGATATCAAATTTCGGATAATGTCCGGCCTTGAAGCGGTCTACTTCATAATCTGCAGTCTGTACCTGGTATCTGGCTGCTATAAGCGTAGGATTCTTGTCTTCAGCTTCGGCAACCCAGTGGTTAGCATCCAGCGGCTCAGGTGTAACTGGTTTGAACTCATTACCCAAAGGCGCCAGCTCTTCAGGCGGAACACCTGTCATTTCCTTGATGGCATCCAGCGTATCTCTTAGCAGATCCTGCGCGGCTATAACCTGCGCCTCTGCCAGGTCATAGGCCGCCTTGGCTTCAAGATAATCGGTCATTGTGTTTTTGCCGACCTTGTAACGCTTTCTAGTGTATTCGAGCTGCTCTTCAATGGCATCTCTTTCTGCTATAGAAAATTCGAGATTATCTCTGGCGGCGAGTCCTTCGAAGAATTTCTGCAAAACACGGGTAATCAGATCTTGCTGTGCAGCTTTATATTCAGCCTCTGCGACAAGAATATTTGAATCTGTGATATCAAGATCAGTGAACAGGTCTTTTCGGTAGATCGGCTGCCTCAAGGTCAGCGCCAGATCGTGACTGTTATATGAAGTCTCTCCGGTATTTGCTGCAATACCATCGGTATCAACGTCCTCTCGATTGGCGGCAACTTCTCCCGTGAAGACCAGTGAAGGCAACAGCGCACCTGTGCTCTGGTTACGTTTTTCCCTCTCGGCTTTGAGTGCAGCAAAAGCAGCGCGTATATCGGCATCATTCTTTTCAGCAAGCTGATATATAGACAACGGCGTGTCTGTTGCAGCAGCAAAGACGCTCGCGGATGCGGTTATAACGACGATTAACAGCAGTGATTTGAAAACTGAATTTGGCATCCCGTTATTTTTATTATTACACCATATGTCATTGATTATAGGAGGGATTGAAGGAACAACAAGCTAATCTGGATTAAAAACAGTCTAAATGTCAGCTATTAACAGAATATTTCTGAAATAACTGAAGGATACTGAATAATATAGGAATAAATATTGTGTTCACGGCAAGTTTCTTGCGGTTAAACTGGGATTTCACATGCACAACAGCAAACCTGATTCCAGTGACAACATGCTCATCATTCAAGCCCGCGTGGTGGTTACCGTCGCCACATCTGCAAACACTCTGGCCTGTTGTGTTCAGGCGCCGTAAAACACCTGAATTAAGCCAGCAGCGATATGAGCTGAAAGATGGCGATTTCATCGACCTTTGCTGGAGCAGGAAAACAGGGCGGCCGATTGTGTTACTGCTGCACGGACTGGAAGGCTCGTTGCATTCGCACTATGCTGGAAACCTGATGGTCGCACTCGAACAGGCCGGTTTCAGACCGGTATTGATGCATTTTCGCGGTTGCAGTGGCGAGCCTAACCGCTTACCGCGTTCCTACCATTCCGGTGATACCGGCGACCTTGCCGAGGTCGTAGCATATATCAATGCCGAATCCGGCAAGCCTGTTCGTGCAGCAATCGGTTTCTCATTAGGTGGCAATGTGCTGCTGAAATGGCTGGGACAGACCGGTGACCGTAATCCGCTGCATTCAGCCGTTGCAGTTTCCGTGCCCTTTCTGCTTGACGACGCGGCCAGACGGCTTGAACGGGGTCTTTCTCATCTCTACGAAATGCACTTGCTTGATGCGCTCAGGCGTTCATACAACGCAAAATTTCAACATATGGAGTCACCGCTAGATGTTGAAGTTGAACAATTGCATAACTTCCGCGAATTTGATGACAAGGTAACAGCGCCTTTGAATGGCTTCAACGGTGTTGATCACTATTACAGTGAATCCAGTTGCAGGCAATATCTGGATGACATCAAGGTGCCAACCAGAATCATCCATGCGCTGGATGATCCATTCATGTATCCGGAATCAGTACCTGATAAAAACGAACTCAGCGATTACATTGATTTGCTGCTTGCGCAAAATGGCGGCCATGTTGGCTTTGTCTCCGGCAAGTATCCGTGGAAGCCGGTGTACTGGTATGAGCAGAAGATTATCGAGTTTTTGAAAGCAGGGCAGTTTGATGCT
>JASFVM010000317.1:0-3391 GCA_050049835.1 Gammaproteobacteria bacterium | reverse complement strand
CTTTAATCTCGCCAGCGATCTGTGCCTGCACGCTTGCCGGTAACATTAACAGCATGGATGCCTTTGCCGCATGATCAAGAAATTTCCGGCGGTTCATGATTTCACGGTGCGCACAATATCAGGGCAAAGATCATTGCGTATTGCCAGGTCGAAATACAGTCATATTTCATATTACGGCTAAATGCTGTGAATGAGAACCCGGGTTGACCTGGCGAAGCTTGATTACTGTTGTAACAAGTGTTTCTATTGAATGGTTGTCTGTAGCGTGCTTCAATAGCGTCGTTTATTGATTTCAAGATGATTATATATGACCGCTGCTTCGATTATGGATCCACATCCAACTGTGCTGAAGCCAACCGACGTAATCAAAACCGCCATTGGCTACATCATGAAAAACCGGTACAGGAACCTGCCTGTTGTTGATGATGAGGGGCATTATCTTGGCAGCTTCGGTGTGAGCTGTCTGCTTCGTCATCTATTGCCAAAGGCGGCAATGATGAAGCAGGGATTACCCAGTCTTCCCTTCGTCCAGGAAACGCTCTCTGATCTGCACAATCGTGTTATCGAAATGGAGGACAAGCCTGTCTCGATGTGTATGAGTACCGATGCGGAAACGGTCACGCCAGACACGCCCCTGGTCCAGACTTTACTTATCCTGTATCACGCCAGGAACAGCCTGCCGGTTGTTGACCCTGACAGTGGCAAGCTGGTTGGTGTTATTTCTTACTGGGATGCCGGCGAAAAAATTCTCTCCGCCTGAAGGATCATGTAATGCATGAGATTCAACCTACTGCGGTCATTTTCGGCCTTGATCCTGTCTGGTTTGCGGGAACGCTGTTTGTTCTGACCTATGCATTGATTGTTGCCGAGAAGCTGAACCGGGCTATTGTTGCAGTGAGTGCGGCAAGCCTGATGGTAGTCGGTGGTGTGTTGACGCAGGAAGCTGCATTACAGGGTATCGATTTCAATACCATCGGACTGCTCACCGGCATGATGATCATTGTTGCGATTACGAGAAAATCCGGTGTATTCCAGTACCTGGCTATCTGGTCTGCAAAAAAGGTTAATGCAGATCCATGGGGTATCCTGGTCATGTTGATAATGGTGACAGCAGTACTGTCGGCATTGCTCGACAATGTCACGACAGTGTTACTGATTGCTCCGGTCACATTGCTGATCACTGATGAGTTGCGCATCAATGCTTATCCTTATCTCTTTTCCGAGATATTCGCATCCAATATTGGCGGTACTGCAACACTGATTGGCGATCCCCCCAACATCATGATCGGCAGCGCGGTAGGGCTGAACTTCAATGATTTTATTTTCAATCTTGCACCCATCGTTGTTGTGATACTGTTATTGCTGTTGATTCCGGTGTACCTGATCTGGGGCCGAAGTCTCGGTACCACTGCTGAACGACAGCAAACCATCATGAATTATCGGGAAGCCGATGCAATAACTGATCAACGTTTATTGAAGCAATCGCTGTTTGTCATGGCCCTGGTGATCACGGGCTTTGTGATGGCGCACCATATCAACGCGGAACCGTCAACCATCGCATTGTTCGGAGCCGCCTTGCTGCTGATACTGGATAACCTGTCGCGCAGCAGTGAAGAGCAGTCGGAAAACGTTCACAACACTTTCGGTCGTATTGAATGGACCACCATTTTCTTTTTCATGGGCCTGTTTGTTGTCGTTTATGGTATCGAGACAACCGGTATTCTTGAAATGCTGGCGCAACATGTTGTCAGCCTGACCCAGGGAGACCGCGGAGTGACCGCGATTGCGGTTCTGTGGACGTCAGCAGTCGCCTCCGCCATAGTCGATAATATTCCTTTCGTCGCCACCATGATTCCTCTGATTGAAAGCATGGCGCCGGATTTTGGCGGTAGCGAACAGTTGATGCCTGTCTGGTGGTCGCTGGCGCTTGGTTCCTGCCTGGGCGGTAATGGCAGCCTGGTTGGTGCCAGTGCCAACCTGATCGTTGCGGGTTTTGCCGAGCGTTCGGGGCAGCCCATTCGTTTTCTGCCGTTTATGTTAATGGCTTTTCCGTTGATGCTGGTATCCATCGCGATCAGCACGGTGTATGTGTACTGGCGTTATTTCTGATGGACTGAACCAGCGCTGAACTGAACAGCGTCAATATATAATTCATTCAGCGTTTCATCTGTTGCAGATAGTCTTTTGCGCTCTCGATGACAGGGGACTTCGAGTCGGAATCAACGATCTGTTGCAGTATGGCTTTTGCAGCCGCACTGTCACCTGATTCGGCAAGCGCAACCGCATAATGATACTGCACTTCAATATTATCAGGCAGTTGTTTTACCGCCTCTTCAAGCAGCGGCATGCCGCGACTCACCTTGTTTTCCTGTACCAGCATCCAGCCCAGGGTGTCTTTTATCGCTGCACTTTCACTGTTTAGCCTGTGGGCTTTTTCAGCTGTCGGCAGGGCCCGGGGATTCTTTTCTGCATCATACGCCAGTGCGAGGTTATTCAAGGTGTCCGCATCGTCGGGCTTTTGCGACAACAGAATCACGTATTGCTCGACGGCCCTGGCGGTCTGCCCACTGGCGTAATATGCTCTGGCCAGCAGGGAGCGAATCGTTGCATCATCAGGGTGTGTCTGCAGCCAGGCAATCAGTGTGCCTTCAGGTCTATCCAGGCCCGCCCTGGTGTATGCCTGGTAGAGCTTTACCGTAAGTGCGGTGCTCGGTGACATTTCCCGTGCCGCCCTGTAGGCGTCAACGGCTTTCAGGGGTTTTCCGGCCAGCATCTGCAAATCACCCTCAAGCGAGAGGGCATTGGATCGATTGTCTGGATATGACTGCTGCGCTCGGGCAATCTCAAACGCCTGTTGTGTATTGCCCTGTTTCATTTCGATAAGCGCCAGCATGGCTGCCGCCTGGTAATTGTCCGGTGACAGTTTCAGTAACTGGCGCAAGCTTTGCCTGGCGCCGGCCAGGTCTTTCGTGTTTACCTGTGATCGCGCCAGGTTCATCAGTATGGTTTCGGAGTCCGGACTCAGTTGCCGGGCGATCAGCAGGCTTTCAACAGCGCCTTCGGTATTACCGGTAAGATTCTGTACGACGCTGTGTGTGTTCCATACATCGGCCCGGTTTTTTGCAATCATGGTTGTTTCCGTACTGATTTCACTGGCCAGCTCAAGTTTACCCTGATCGATATAGTACTTGATCAGCATCAACCTGGGTTGCCATGCATTTTTCGATGCCTGCCGCGTGCGCTCCAGCCATGTGATGGCCTGTTCTGTATCGCCCTGTTTTGCGCGAAGGGTTGCCAGCATGAACATCGCAGTCGCATCATCAGGTCTGGTCTTTAAAACACGGTTGAGCAGTTCCTCAGCTTGAGAATAATTCGCCTGTTTATATTCCAG
>JASFVM010000172.1:0-6081 GCA_050049835.1 Gammaproteobacteria bacterium | reverse complement strand
TCAAATGGAACAAAATAATTACAATAATCAAACTAACAGGAGGTTTACCTGTGTTAATCAGGCCTTTCTCAACATTGTTGCTTATATGCATGTCACTGCCTGGTTTCGCCGGGTCTGTCTCTGATTACAACAATTCAACTCTGGATGTTTCCATCGAGAAACTGGACAAGCTTAATTATCTTCCCAGCCTGCTACCGGTCATTATAAATAACAGGGATTTTATCGGGCTGACAGACGACCAGTATGCTCAACTTGATGACTGGCGCAAAACCAACAAGGAACCGATGCTGGCCGCAATGAAAGAAATCGCGCTTAGACGCGTGGAAATACAGGAAGCCGCTTTATCACCGACGATTTCTTCTGCAAGACTTATGCAAATGCAAAACGATATTTTCAGGTTGCAGCGAGAAGTGTTGAAATACAAACTTTCCTGCCGTGACAGGGTGATGAGCACTTTTACAAGCGAAAACTGGATAAGTTTTTATATGGTACTTGCGGACGAGAACATGGCCATTTCAGTACCGTTTAATTATGCGGAAAAATAACAATCAAACGCATAAACCATAACGCCCGCCACCTGCTCGAAGGTGGCGGGCGTTTTCCTGCAACAAGCTATTCAGCTTCGGCGTCAGATGCAGCACCGTTTTCTGACAGGGTCTCATCATCAGTCACTTCGCCATAGCATTTCCAGCCGAGTGACTCCAGTTTGGCGACCAGCTCATTCGCTTTCTCTTTACAGAACCCTTCCTCATTGTCTGCTCGCCATAACACGCGTGTTTCAAAGCCTTCTGTAGGCTTGTTATAAATGACCTTGCATGGCAGTTGCCCTGATTCCGGATATTCAATGATAACTTCTCGAATATTTTCATCGCGCATACAGCTCCATGAGTCCGCATAAACACCTGAGGGCGCAAGCAAACAACAAACTGCAAGATAACGAATACTGCAATTTCTCAGACGCATATAAGTTACTCCTCTGTGATTAGCTATGATCCATTTACATATGCGTGTCGCAATTTAATCTCGACAACTTCTTCTATCATACAGATTAGGTTAGCTGGTTTATTGATAAATTCGAGCCAGAAGGCAAATAAACCCGGTCGTTCGGCGTGCTGCTTTATTTTATGCACGTATATGCCACACCAGTATCTGACAAACAGCTATCGATGGTTGCCTGACGTGTGTACAGAGTAATGACTGCCATGTGATTGCAACATACACAAATACTCCCTGCCAGCATGCTGTTAATCCCTGAACCCCAGTGTTCTCGCAATAGCAAACATAATCACGAATACCAGCAACAAGGAAAACAGCATTACCGGTAGTGTTAGCAACATCAGGAGCAAAGTTTTTATCATTTGGCTACGTTTATTGTTTCAGCGAATGGAATAAACATACGTCTGAAACAATAGTAGCGGCTTGACCGGTTTATAACTTGACTAAATGCGCCATTCAATTGTCACAGGCAAGCGCCGGCACCATGTCTTTATTCACAGTCTGTTAACAGGTTTCTCTTTATGCAGCGACATCAGCAACAAAGGCATGATCGAGTAATCTTCTGCGAGGATATCAACGCACAGACAGCGTAAATGCTGCTATGTTAACCAGTGGCAGGCGCGTTTACGTCTAACAGACAATCTCAGCTCAGGCTTCTCACCAAAGGATAGAGATGCTCAGTCTCATCCTGAATACGCTGTAGAACGATTTCAAACAGCTCGTCAGTATCGCTGAGGAATTTTGCATGGTCTTTTATATGCAGCGAATCCTTCTTTCTGGCAGAGGGACACCAGCGATGGGTGAATTCTTTCAGAATTTTCTTTATTTCAATTGAGCCAGACATGAAGTTTTTCGCCACATTAGTGACCTTGTCATCCGGGCTGGACAGCAGATCTTTATACATCTCTTTGTCTACCATTTCGATATGTTCTTTCACCAGGTCCACATAGCGATAAAAAAGATCACAGCAGGTACCCGTATCGCACATCGACCGATCGGTAAACAGATAATGCAGAACGTTGGACAGCTCTGTAATGCGGTGGTTTTGTTCGTTCAATTCCTCGTAGCTAATCATCCTCAACTCCGGTGTTTTATTATTGATCTAATTTTTACCCTTACCGCTGATGCAATGCAAGAACAGCTGAATCCGGAATATAAGCAACAGCGGAATAAATGAGAATCATTAATATTAATAACGTGAACCGGCTCACCAGCGTTCAGCAGCAGTATGATCGTCGATCTAATCGTCCACTGCGCACATGCCGCCACCGCAGCATGTTGGCAAGGCACAGGCAGGTGGCGGCGCCGGCGCGCCTGCAGAACCGGTCGCGACGAAACCACCGCTGATTATTTTATGCACCGGGGCGTCTGCCGGCGTTTCTCCCCTGTCAGTACCGGCGCGCTGGCATAACTCGCCCCACGTATTGATGCTGTCATTCATGGCATGACTGACTTCGACTGTTTGACCATTATATTCACAACGATAATCGTATTTAGGCATGATCGCTTTCCCGGGTGCTGGTTGCGGATAGCAAAATTATAAACAAACTCGCGCAAAGACAGAATGTCAGCTTGATGAATACCTCAGACTTTTTGTGCAGTCTTCGTCCTGCCCAGTTGTTGATCATGATAAAAACCATATTGACGAATCATCGAGCGGATTTCGTCTACATATTGCTGGCGCCGTTCCGAGTAAAAAAACAGGCCATCGACCAGTTTGTTCGCATCTATCTGCTGGCCCTGTTCCCTGAGTTCCTGCCTCATGGCCCTGAGTTTCGAGTATTTACGGTGTGAATTCAGATTGTGCATGTAACTGCGAGTTGCTTCACTAATGCTTTCATATCTGCGAACTTCATGTCTTGCATCGTCAGATCTCTGCTGCGGCACCATGCCGCAGCCTTTCTTGTAACACCACTGCCCGAAAAGATTATTGATTCTTACGGCATACCTGGAACGGCCCCATGATGATTCCTTCGCAGCCTGGATCACAGCCAGATTGACTGGCACAATATCAACCTTCACCAGCAGATCCTGCGTAACTGCTGCCATATCGGCACCTTTCCATTCAACATTGTAATTATTGGCCAGTCGCCTGAGCCATCTGGTTTCCGAATGCGATGGTGTCTTGCCGGACTGGATAACCGCCTGGATTTTGTCCAGTCTTTGTCTTTCATTCAGAATCTTTTTGTTATGGTGCTCGACAATAGGTGACAGGTAATCAAAAAATGCGACTTTCATTTCATCAACCTGTTTGTAGGTAGTGAAATCCGGCAGTGGTGGAAATCGGGTAATCCACCTGTCAGCGGAGGATGCCAGCATGACGATAAATAACATTATGGCCAGACTGGTCGCCAGTGCGCCGTAACTGATACTTGCAGATCCCTGATCTGTGTTCACAGACATGACATCGACCCTTTATTCTCTAACAGCGCACACAGTGTCGTCCTGTCAGGATAACCATCCGCAATCATTCCAGCTGAAGCCTGGAATTCTCTTAATGCCGCCTGGGTGAGAGAACCCATGACGCCGTCTATTTCGCCCGCATCAAAACCCAGCCGGTTCAATTTTCTTTGCATTTGCTCAACCGTATCCCGGCTGAGTGCGGCTTCTGTTGTAGATGGCGGTTGCATTAACGGACCTGCACCTGTCAATCGGTCTGCCAGCAAACCAACTGACAGTGCATAATATTCACTGCGATTCCAGCGCAAAATAACCTTGAAATTAGGGTATACAAGAAACGCAGGGCCGGCATGCCCGGCTGGAACCAGCAGGGATGCCTGTATGTCGGCGTCTGGTAGCCTCGCACAATTAGTAAATGAGACGCCGAGGTTCCGCCAGTATTTGAGCGGCTGACTGTTATTCAAGCCGGTTTCCGCATAGGGAAAGTCATCCGGAAGCCGTACCTCACGTCCCCAGCGCTCGCCTTTTTGCCAGCCAAGACTGGCGAGAAAATTGGCGCCACTGGCAAGTGCATCCTGCTCACTGCGCCACAGGTTCACTCGGCCGTCACCGTCACCATCAACGGCATAGCGATTATAGGCCGAAGGCATAAACTGGGTATGTCCCATAGCTCCAGCCCAGGAACCCTGCATGTCGGCAGGCGCAAGCGACTCGCGTTCAAGTAATGCCAGTGCCTGCATCAGCTCGCCGGTAAAAAACTCACTGCGTCTTTGATCGCAGGCGAGCGTGGCCAGTGAATCCAGTGTCGGCATCTTGCCAAGATAACTGCCGAAATTGGTTTCCAGTCCCCAGAAGGCAACAAGGTAGCGTCCGGGAATCCCGTATTTTTTTGTCAGTTCGGCAAGAAAACCATCATACTTGTTCAGCAACATCTGACCGCGTTCGATGCGTTCCGGTGTAACACGCCGATAGAAGTAGTCGGCAAAAGTCCGGGTAAACTCCGGCTGTGAACGATCGAGTTCGATGACACGATGTTGCTGCTGAAGATTTCCCAGCACATCATCAACAACCCAGGCTGAAAGATTTTCACTTCTTGCCCTGTCCTGCAGTTCGAGAATACACGCAGAAAAGTCGGCATCCTGTGCCATTGCAAATTGCGGGCCCAGCAGCACACAAAACAGCATCCCCAGGTACTTGTGCATAAAACAGCTTCTCAACAACTTCGATATTTAAGGATATGACCCTGTCAATCTGACCAGGTTGCGTCTATTGGTCGTTTTTATTTAAACACAACCGGAAAGTGGTTTAGATACAGCATCGATTGCCTGTTTGCCAGTCATTTACTTTCCTTGTAATAAACGCCCGGTATCCAGCTCTTTGTTATCTTGTCTGTTCTTTCATGGTCACGCTCATTTTCATCAACAAAGACAAAGTTGTTCCAGCCCACACGAATAACATCCTTATGGCGCAGTGGCTGTTGCCTGACCTTTTGCTCATTCAGAAAGGTTCCGTTAGTGCTGCCATTATCACGGATCACATACTCCTTCCTGCCTGCGTTGTTTTCCTCGATCACGATTTCAGCATGATTGGTGCTTACCGCAGAATCGTCGATCTGCACCTGGTTATCTGCGGCACGACCAATGCTCAAACCTGAGTTATCGATATCAAACCGGTTTACAACAACACCGTCGACGGTTTGAATAATTACGGCCATGGGACTTCCTCATCAGTGGTTTTGATATATCAGGAGTATAGGAAATTACCGGGCTTAGGCACCTTTTAGCGCAAAACCCTTTATTTTTTTCATCAAAAACAACAAAATACGCCCTCCATTTTTTACGCGCAGCGATAGCAGCATCATCCTGCATGGTTTTTACTATTATTTTCCGAGGAAATCCCATGAAACTCATACTCTTAGGCGCACCGGGCGCAGGTAAAGGCACAGTGGCCAAATTGCTGACCAGGATGGACGGCTCTGTTCAAATTTCAACCGGCGACATCCTGCGCGGCGCGGTTGCAGCGGGCACCGAGCTGGGCAAAAAAGCCGAAGCCGCGATGAAAGCCGGCGATCTGGTCTCAGATGACCTGATCATGGGCATCATGGAGGAGCGCCTCAAAGAAGATGACTGCAAGGCCGGTTACCTGCTGGATGGCTTTCCACGCACTATTCCCCAGGCCGAGGCACTCAAGGTCCTGCTGGAAAAAATGGGTGAAAAACTTGATTTCGCTGTCGAAATCGATGTGCCACGTGAAGTTATCCTGGACCGCCTGACGACCCGCCGTACCTGTGAGGATTGCGGTGAAATCTACAACGTCAAGTCCAACCCGCCAAAGCAGGAAGGTGTTTGTGATAAATGTGGCGGCGCCGTCGTGCAACGCGCTGACGAAACCGAAGAAGCCATTACCAACCGGCTTAATGTGTACAATGAGCAGACAGCGCCATTGGTCGATTTTTACAGGAATGAAGGCATGCTGTTATCAGTCAAGGCAACATCCTCTGATGCCGTAATCGATGCGATCAAGGAAAAACTGGGCAAATAACCAGTCCTGATCTGTAAAATAAAAGCCGGTACGCGGAAGCGTTACCGGCTTTTTTTACGCGGCAGTTTTAACTGTGTCTCCAGTTAATAAACCTTGTGCTTGACAGTATTTTTCTTTTCATCCCTTCCGGCGTAAAGATCAACG
>JASFVM010000171.1:0-6096 GCA_050049835.1 Gammaproteobacteria bacterium | reverse complement strand
AGCCGTGGTACCAGCAGGGTATTGAGGGCGAATACCAGTTGCCCTGGGTCTATCTGCATGCAATCAAGGACTACGCGGATATGGCGGCGCATCTGGAAGCATACCCGCAGATGAAGGTGGTTGTTAATTTTGCACCGGTGTTGCTTGAGCAGCTTGACGATTATGCAGAGCAATTACAGGGATGGCTCGAGCATAAACAACCGATGCAGGATCCAATGCTGAATCTGCTCGCAGGTGTGAAAGAAGTGCCGGCAAACTTGCATGAACGTTATGAACTGTTGTGCGATTGTCAGCGTGCGCATGCGCCAAAAATGATTGATCCTTACCCGGCATTCAAGTCCCTGTTGTCTCCGGTCAGGTTCATGTTTCCACATCATGACTGCGCGGAGAAAGATACGGATTTTTTGCAGTACCTGGATGAACAGTATTTTGTTGATGTGCTGGTCTGGTATCACCTGGCCTGGCTGGGGCATTCACTCAAGCAAACTGAAGTAGCGCAGCGCCTGATTGAAAAAGAGTCGATGTACGATGATCTCGACCGCCATGAACTCATCAAACTGATTCATGACTGCATAGCCGGTTTGATACCGCGCTACAGAAAACTGGCCGAACGTGACCAGATCGAGTTGTCGATGACACCGTACGGGCATCCGATTATTCCGCTGCTGAATAACATGGAGAACATGCGCTGTGCCCAGCCCAAGGATCCCGTGCCGAAATGCAAGTCATACCCGGGTGGAATTGATCGTTCACGCTGGCACATTCAGCAGGGTATCGATTGTTTCGAACGTTTTTTCGGTATTCGACCACGAGGCATCTGGTTATCCGAAGGGGCAATATCGGAAGATGCGGTTGCGTTGATCGAGGAGTTCGATTTCAAGTGGACCGCGTCGGGCGAGGGCGTCTGGCGCAACAGTATTCATATGTCCGATCACGACCCGGAAAAGGTTCACAGCAAGAGGGCATTGTTTCATTCATATCAACTGAATGACTATACGCCAAAAATATTCTTCCGCGATGACGGTCTGTCGGACCTGATTGGTTTCGAATACAGCAGACGTAACTCGATCGAGGCAGCGGAAGACCTGGTGCAGAACCTGGTCAACATTGCGGATTTTCTCGGTGACAGTGCTTCCAGGCATGTTGTGTCGATCATTCTCGATGGTGAAAACGCCTGGGAATATTACCCGCATAACGGTTATCATTTTCTTAATCATCTGTATAAAACCCTGTCAAATCATAAACGTGTGCGGACCACGCGTTTTATAGAGCTTGTCGATTTACCAATGTGCCATGATCTCGAAAAACTGTGTGCCGGCAGTTGGGTATACGGTTCTTACTCAACATGGATAGGCCATGCCGACAAGAACAGGGCATGGGATTTACTCGCGGAAGCGAAAATTGCATACGATGCTGTGATGCAGAAAGGAAAACTTGATGAGGAAGCCCAACAACAGGCAACCCGTCAGCTTGCAATTTGCGAAGGCTCCGACTGGTTCTGGTGGTTTGGAGATATCAACCCGTCCGGCAGTGTCAGTGATTTTGACCAGCTGTTCCGTAGCCAGCTAACAAACCTGTACGAATTGCTGCAATTACCCGTTCCCGCTGTTCTGGATGAGCCTGTGTCTCTTGGCGGGGGAAGCGCAGAGAATGCAGGCACTATGGTTAGAAATATTGGATGAACTCTATAGACTTCTATGAACGTCGTGCCGGCGTATTACTGCACCCGACTTCGTTACCATCCGGTGTACTCGACCGGGATGTAGAGCGCTGGCTGGAGTTTATGGTCGCCTCAGGATTCAGTGTCTGGCAGGTATTGCCACTGGGTGAACCGCAAGGAGGAGGGCTGTCACCCTATCAGTGTATATCCGCATTTGCGATGAATCCGGCGCTGATTCCTGACTTTGAGGAACTGGACAGGACCACACCGGGCTATGTTGAATTCTGCGCAAAAAACCACGACTGGCTTTATGACTATGCGCTGTTCAAGGTTCTCAAGCAGATGTTTGATGATGCCCCTTGGTACCAATGGCCCGATGAATGGAAATATCGCCAGCCACATGCAATGCAGCATGCGTTTGATGAGTTCAAGGACTATGTTGCTGAACTCAGCTGGGAGCAGTTTCAGTTATATAATCGCTGGCGCCAGATAAAAGACAGGGCTAACGAAAAAGGTATTGCGCTGTTTGGTGATATACCCCTGTTTGTGGCGCATGACAGTGTTGATGTCTGGGCGCACCCGGAACAGTTTTTGCTGGATGCCAGAGGTATGATGACTGTGGTCGCCGGTGTGCCACCCGACTATTACTCAGAAACCGGACAGCGCTGGGGCAATCCTCACTATAACTGGGAAGTCATGCGACGGGAAAACTTCGCCTGGTGGTTGTCTCGAGTAAACCATCATCTGCAGGAATTTGATTTTCTCAGGATTGATCATTTCAGGGGACTTGAATCTTCATGGGTGATCGATGCCGCGTGTGAGACGGCAGTTGATGGTCACTGGGAAAAAATGCCCGGTGAAGAGCTGCTGGCAAGAATCCATGAAGATGCCGGTCATCTGCCGATCGTTGCAGAAGACCTGGGTATCATTACACCGGAAGTGACCGCCTTGCGTAAAAAATACAAGTTGCCCGGCATGTCGGTGCTCCAGTTCGGGTTTGATGAACATCAAGATAATCCCCACAAGCCCCAGAATATCAAGGACGACAGTGTCGTCTACACCGGAACCCATGATAACGATACTACTAAAGGATGGTTTAACGCATTTGATGAAAATGTTAAAAAATACATCCTGCAGACATTGAATATCCCGCAGACTGAACAGCATCCTGTTCACGCTGATAGTACTGCTGACCTCGTTGTCGATAAAATGATTGATAACGCAATGAACTCGCAGGCGAGTTTGTGCATGATTCCGATGCAGGACTGCCTTCATCTGGGGACAGAGGCGCGAATGAATACGCCGGGTACAGTTGATGGTAACTGGCAATGGTTATTCAAGTGGGAAGAAGTCAGCCCTGACCTTGCCGCTGATATGAGACTGCGCATAGAAACTGCAAAAAGGACAAACAACAATTATGGTTGAAACTCAAACAAGAATACAACACGGCTGGCACCATGACCCGTTTGAATTTCTTGGCATTCATTCTGTCGCGCAGGGCTATATTGTGCGTGAATTCATGCCAAATGCGGAAAGTGTCGATGTCGTTGGTATCGGCCCGATGCAGCGGGTAGAAGGCACTGATACATTCGAGCTTATCATCTCCCAAAAAGAAAAAGATACACTGCCACAGCATTACAGTGTCAGCTGGATAGAAAAAGGGACGAGTGACAGGCACACAGTGGTATCGCCTTACAGCTTTGATCCCCGGATCAGTAATTACGACCTGGACCTCTTCGCGATTGGCAAGCATCTGCATGTCTACCGTATTCTTGGGGCAAGGCTTTGTGTCGTCGATGGTATCGAAGGCACCCTGTTTGCCGTGTGGGCGCCAAATGTCAAGCGCGTCAGCGTGGTGGGTGATTTCAATGGCTGGCATGGTTTACGCCATCCGATGCGCAATCGTGGTGCCACCGGAGTATGGGAGCTGTTCATACCGGGGTTGCATGCACATGATGCCTACAAGTACGAAATCAGAACGAGCAGGGATGAGATACTGCACAAGACTGATCCTTATGCGCGAATCATGGGTATGCGTCCCGAGACCACCAGTCTTGTTCCGCCGAAAACTACCTATCACTGGCAGGATGATGACTGGCTGAAGCATCGCAGCCAGTGGCAATGGCTGCATGAGCCCATGTCTATATACGAAGTTCACGCCGGATCATGGCGTCGTCATGAAGACGGCGGTTTTCTGACTTATGCAGAACTTGCTGAACAGCTGGTTCCCTATGTGTCTGAGCTGGGCTATACACACATCGAATTACTTCCGATTTCAGAGCATCCACTCGATGAGTCATGGGGTTACCAGGTCAGCGGCTATTTTGCGCCGACTTCTCGTCATGGCCGCCCTGATGAATTCAGGCATTTTATCGATGTATGTCATCAGAACGGTATCGGTGTAATTCTTGACTGGGTGCCTGCGCATTTTCCGCGAGATGAATTTGCACTTGCCCGTTTTACCGGTGAAGCATGTTATGAATACGGTGATCCCAATAAAGGTGAACACCGTGACTGGGGTACATTGATTTTCAACTACGGTCGCAACGAGGTCCGAAACTTCCTGATAGCCAATGCTGTTTACTGGATACAGGAATTCCATATTGATGGATTGCGTGTCGATGCGGTTGCTTCCATGCTGTATCTCGATTATTCACGTGAGCACGGACAGTGGTCACCCAATGTGTACGGCGGGCGTGAACATCTTGAGGCCATTGATTTTCTCAAGCACCTGAATGAAGTCGTTCATGCAGAGTTTCCGGGTGTATTGACGCTGGCGGAAGAGAGTACAGACTGGCCACAGGTATCCCGTCCCACTGCATCAGGTGGCCTCGGCTTTTCCATGAAATGGAATATGGGCTGGATGCACGACACACTCAATTATTTCCAGGCCAATCCGGTATACCGGAGATTCCATCAAAACCAGCTGACGTTCAGCCAGCTGTATGCCTACAGCGAAAATTTCGTTTTGCCACTGTCGCACGATGAGGTGGTACACATGAAGCGTAGCATGCTGGACAAGATGCCCGGTGATGTCTGGCAAAAATTTGCCAATCTGCGCACACTGTATGCCTACCAGTATGCCCATCCGGGGAAAAAACTGCTGTTCATGGGTGGCGAGTTTGGTCAGTGGGATGAGTGGAGCGAAAAAAAAGGCCTTGACTGGATTGTATCCGGTATGGACAAGCATGCGGGTCTTACCAACCTGATTCGGGACCTTAATGTTATCTATCGCAAAAACCCCGCCTTGCACGCCTATGATTTTAATGCAGAAGGGTTTCAGTGGATAACCTGCGAAGATGAAGAAAACTCCATACTGGTTTTTATGCGCCGTTCAAAATATGAGTCGATAATTTGCGCCTTCAACTTTACACCTGTGCCCCGTGAAAACTATGCCATCGGAGTACCTGAACAGGGTACTTATGTTGAAGTGTTGAACACCGATGCTTCCTGGTATGGCGGCGGCAATCTGGGTAACGCCGGAAAAATAACCACCACAAGCCAGAAAGAGCACGGTTTCGATCACACGTTGAAGCTGACATTACCACCACTGGCGGGGCTGTTGTTACAAAAGGAAAGTGAGTGAATATTCTATTTGCAGCAAGCGAGGCTTTCCCCTTTATCAAGACAGGTGGACTCGGTGATGTTATTCACAGTCTACCGCTTGCGCTTGACCGTCTGGGTGATGATGTACGCCTGGTATTGCCGGCATACAGGGATGTGCTTGCATCGGTCGATTCCATAAAAGAGCTGGGTACGATCGATGTGCCGGGTGCAGGTGGCAGGCACAAGGTGCGAATCCTGCAGGCGCATGAAGATGAGCTGGGTGACTATCTGTACCTGATAGATGTTCCAGAGCTGTTCGACAGACCGGGCAATCCCTATGTACATACCGACGGTTACGCATGGCCGGATAATGCGGAGCGCTATACTGTTTTCAGTCGTACCGTTGCGTTAATGGCGAAATGGATACCCGGCAGCAGCTGGAGACCGGATATCGTCCACTGTCATGACTGGCAAACGGGCCTGGTACCGGCTTTTCTCAGCATGGTGCATGATGCACCGGCAACGGTATTTACCATCCATAATCTTGCCTATGACGGGCACTTTCCCCAGGATGAATTCAATCGACTGGACCTGCCTGCCGAGTGGTGGTCACCCGATCATGTCGAGTTCTATGGCGGGTTTTCCATGCTCAAGGCGGGACTGGTGTTTTCTGATCGTGTCACCACTGTGAGCCCGACTTATGCCAGGGAAATATGCACACCGGAATTCGGCAACCGGTTTGATGGTGTATTGCGCCATCTTGGCGACAAGCTGACCGGCATTCTTAATGGTATCGATCTTGATACCTGGAATCCGAAAACAGACAGGTATATAGCACACAACTACTCGGCCGATGACAAATTCAATGAGGGCAAGGCGCTTAATAAAAA
>JASFVM010000170.1:0-6120 GCA_050049835.1 Gammaproteobacteria bacterium | reverse complement strand
GGAGCCGCACGCTGCGTCCAGATCAGGGTGAATTTTCACATCGGCCCATTCATGATAATCAAGCCCGGCGCGGCGCAGCTTCTTGTCATTCAGGTCAAAACCCAGGGGTTCGACCAGGTGAAGCAGGCAGCCGGTATTGGCACACAGGCGGATAATATTGCCGGTATTGGGTGGTATTTCGGGCTGGTAGAGAACAACATTGAACATCTGTTGATTTTATCCTTTTTATTTCATATTTCAGACCCTGAAAAGCGTCCCGGAACCCGTTATTGATGGCGTCTTCTGCTATATATTGTTGATGGGGATAATAATTGCTAAAAACGGGGCGGAGTATGCCTGAAACGGCTATGAATACGGAAGCTGGGCACAAAACAACGCTACTGCTTGTCGATGATGATCCGTTGATAGCGGAAAGTCTTGGCTTTATGCTGGGACAGTATTATGATGTGACCACAGCAGATACCAGAGACGCAGCCAACAGGCAGTTAGCTGCGCTGGCAGTCTGTCCGGATCTAGCGCTGGTTGACCTTGGGTTGCCACCGTTCCCGCACAAGCCAGAGGAGGGCTTCGAATTGATCAAGGAACTGATCAATAAAAATCCGATGATGAAGATCCTGGTTCTTTCGGGCCAGGATAATGACGTTAATATCCAGCATGCGCTCACCCTGGGTGCAGTGGATTTTATTGCCAAACCCGCTGACCCCGATTTATTGCTAAGCCGGCTGCGACACCAGCAGCGGCTTCACGCCATTGATATCAAGCGCGAAACGCAGGCCGAGTCACAGCTCATCGGCAGCAGTGCAGGGATCGAGGCAGTCAGAAACCAGATTCAGCAATTTGCGGACTCACCTTTTCCGGTACTGATCGAAGGGGAATCGGGTACCGGTAAGGAAATGATCGCAAAGGCGCTGCATGAAAACAGCAAACGTAAACACGAACCGTACATGGTGATTAATTGCGCCTCGATTGCACCAGAGCTGCTCGAGGCACAGTTGTTCGGACACAGGAAAGGTGCGTTTACCGGTGCCGATCAGGCTCACAGGGGCTTTTTCATAGAAGTTGGCAAAGGCAGCCTGTTCCTGGATGAAATAGGTGAACTGCCACTGGAACTGCAAAGCAAGCTGCTGCGTGTTCTGGAGACCGGTGAGTTCTATCGCGTTGGCGAAACACAGATCTGTCAGTCGCAGGCGCGTATTTTGGCAGCAACGAATAAAATTCTGACTGAAGAGGTATCAGCGGGAAACTTCAGGGCGGACCTTTATCATCGCCTGAGCATTCTGCACATTAACATGCCGCCGTTAAGGGAACGGGAAGTAGACAAGCGGCTCCTGCTCGATCACTTTCAACAGCTGTATGCAGATACCGTAGCGCCTTTTACACTCGCTGACGATGCTATGCAGCTTTGGAGCAGCTATCCTTTCCCGGGCAATGTCCGCGAACTGAGAAATATCGTTATCAGGCTTGGTACCAAGTATCCAGGCAAGGTGGTCACACGTGAACAGTTGCATGATGAACTTGAGACACGTTTGTCAGCTGAGACCTTGAAAGGGCAGAGTCCGCTGCTTACAGAAGAATACATCATCAACAAAATTGAATCGGGTGAGTTGAAGCTCGATGAACTGCTCGGCGACATTGAGAGTCGTTGCATACGCTTAGCACTGGAAAAATATAACAACAACATCAGCAAGGCAGCTGAAGCGCTACACGTCAATCGCACAACCCTGTACAGCAGGGTGCAAAAACTGGGGAACAGCTAATGTATCTTGAGCATTTCGGGCTTGATCGTCCACCGTTCAAAATAACACCTGATACCAGCATGTTTTATGAGGGCAGCAAGCGCGGCGCGGCTCTGGAAGCCCTGATGTATGCAATCAAGACCGGTGAAGGCATCATCAAGGTTGTTGGTGAAGTTGGCAGTGGCAAGACTATGCTGTGTCGCATGCTTGAAGTGAAGCTTTCGGGTGTAGTCGATGTCGTCTATATCGCAAATCCCAGCCTGTCTCCGGACAATATCCTGCATGTTATTGCGCATGAACTGCATCTCGAAGTCAGCAATGACGAGAGCAAGCTGGATGTCATGCAGAAACTGCAGGACTATCTGTTAAAGAAGCATGCGGATAATCGCCAGGTTGTTGTATTTGTGGAAGAAGCGCAGAGCATGCCAGTTGAAACGCTGGAAGAGATCCGCTTGTTGAGTAATCTTGAAACAGACCAGCACAAGCTTCTGCAGATGGTATTGTTTGGACAGCCCGAACTCGACGATAAACTGGCTTTGCCCCAGATCAGACAGTTAAGGGAACGCATAACCCACAGTTTTCATCTTGACCCGTTTCCGCCAGAGGACACCCTCGATTACCTTAACTTCAGGTTGCGATCAGTCGGCTATCGCGGTCCGAGCCTGTTTAATCAGAGCACCGCGAAAGCGGTCGAGAAGTATTCGAGTGGATTGTCACGACGCATCAATATCATCGCGGACAAGGCGCTAATGGCTTCGTTCTCTGAAGGCAGCCATGAAGTCAGTAGCAGGCACGTGGCTACCGCCGCCAAAGACAGCGAATTCAAGGTGGCAACCAGTTATAAACCACTGCTTATGGCGGGTGGCTTTGTCGCAGCGTTGTTGCTGGCGCTTTGGCTGGGTTCCATGTTGCCACGCTGGACCGGTGCGGCGAGCGCACAGGCAGTGGTACAGACAGACGACAGTAATGCGGGAAAAACGGACACGGCGGCAGTAGCTGATATCGACGTTGCTGTTGTCGGCCAGCTAGAGCAAGAAGATAAAGACGGCGAGGCGGGTGACCGGCAGAGCCGAATCGGGCCAACATTGCTTGATCAGCGCCTCAGCGAAACCGAAAAATGGCTGGGGCGGGTTGATGACAACCATTACAGCATTCAGCTGTTCATGACACGGATCGCAGATGCGAAAGCGGTTGAGCAATTCCTCCGGGACCCGTCCGATCTTCTTGATTTTGAAAAGATTTACGTCTATGAAACTATGATCGGAGGAAGTCGTATGTACAGCGTTTTGTATAACGATTTTGACTCGCGACAAACCGCCCGTTCCATACTTGAAAATCTGCCGGAAGACATGAGGGCTAGCAAGCCGTTCCTGCGCCGTGTTAGCGCACTCAGGAAGGATCTCGAATCAAATGGTTAGGCTTGGATGAGTAAGCATGATAAATGCGTATTGCACAGATGGTAATTTGATGAATACAAGAATAACAAAATGCAGCTTGATCTTCGGGCTTATGGCGATAGCCGGGTGCGGTGCGTCCAATCCACCGGAAGTTTCCGACGGGCATTTGATGCTCGATGAGCCGGCTGTAGAAAGTATTCCAGAGCCGGTGGCACAGGCGCCTGTGTTGCCAAGGCCCGTGCAGAGGCCGGATCTCGAAACATATACCGTTGTGGTTCACGATGTGCCCATTCGTGAATTGCTGTTTTCCATGGCAAGAGATGCAAGGCTTAACCTCGATATCGAAAATGATATAGAAGGTAATGTCACCATGAATGCGATTGATCAGACCCTGCCAAGGATACTTGATCGCATATCACAGCAGGCCGATATCCGCTATCAGCTGGTTGACGGTACCCTGCGTGTACAGGCTGATAAACCGCACCTGAAAACCTATAACATCAGTTACCTCAACATGTCACGTATTAGCACGGGCTCGGTCGAGGTCTCATCGCAAATAAAGTCGACCGGTAGTGGTGATGTGGAAGGTAGCCAGGGTGGAGGCAGTGGCGGTCAAGGTGGAAACGACTCCAGTTCTATTGTCCAAAACACGTCGAACAACCAGTTCTGGAAAACACTGACAATAAACATAGCCGGCATCATTGGCGAGAGTATCAAGTCGAGTAAAGATGATAGTGTCGATACCAGTGACAGGATCATCGTAAATCGCGAAAGCGGCATGATCGCGGTTAAAGCTACTGAAAAAGAGCATGCACAGATCCGGGAATTTATCGACAGTGTACTCGATAGCGTACAAAGACAGGTGTTGATAGAGGCTACTATTGCCGAAGTGAGGCTCAGCGATCGCTACCAGGCCGGTATCGACTGGTCACTGGTAACAAGCAATACAACCACAAACCAGGATCTGCTTGGAGCCAATCTGGGGCAGACGCCGTTCTTCTCATTCAACATAGCAGATACCGTCAATGGCAACCCGCTTAATATTACCCTGAAGGCGCTGGAAACATTTGGTGATGTAAAAGTACTGTCCAGCCCGAAAGTAATGGCGATCAATAATCAGAGCGCATTGCTAAAAGTGGTTGATAACGAGGTCTATTTCACCACGAATGTGGAAGCGGTTCCTGGTTCGGTTAATCAGAATTCTCTGGTCACTGTTGATACTGATGTGAATACAGTACCGGTCGGCTTTGTCATGTCGGTTACGCCATTTATTGATCAGAATGATGTCGTGACATTGAATGTACGACCGACTATTTCACGCATTATAGAATTTGTAGCAGATCCTAATCCGGAACTGGCCAGGGCCGGTGTGACAAGCGAAATCCCGGTTATACAGGTGCGCGAAATCGAGTCCGTACTTAAAATCGAGAACGGTGATACGGCGGTCATTGGCGGCCTGATGCAGGATCAGATTGACAAATCCACGACCGGTGTCCCGCTGCTGTCAAGTATTCCCTTTCTGGGCGGGCTGTTCAGGTACCAGGACGACAGCTACGTAAAGTCGGAGCTGGTTATTTTCATTCGTCCGGTAGTAACGCATGATGCCAGCCTGACAGGAGACTTCAAGGAGTACAGAAAATATTTACTCGAAGAACTTCACGCAGAAAACAAAAAACAGTTTGCAACCGCCCAGACCGATGAGAGCGGTGCAAGTGAAGATGAACAGTAAAGACGATTTTGAGTACGATCAACCGAGAGTATAAACATGAGTCTGTTACTGGATGCCCTGAAGAAAGCTGCACAAGAAAAACAAAATGCGGCTTCTTCTAACGTAGATACGGAAACGACTGACGAACTGGGCCTGGTAAAGGAACGAGTCCCTGAGCCTCCGCTGGCAGACCGGGCAGATACAAGCTCTGAACAGCCTGCAGAGCTTGAGCTGGAAGACGTTGAGCTTGCGCTTGTGGAAAACAGCGTGGAAATTGAACGCCCCGCCGTTGAGGATCCCCCCGGGCACGATTACCGGCAGCATCATATCGCGCCAACACCATCCACGGTCACCGATGAGGCATTACAGTTATTAATTCATAAAGCCAACAACGATTATAAAAAATCACGCTTTATTACCTGGGGAAGTGTGGCGGCCGGCACGTTGATTCTATTGACTATCAGCGGGTTGTATTTTTACCTTGATATGGTCGAAGAAATCGATTCAATGCAAAAGAAGCACCAGATAGCACTGGCGGCACTGAAATCGAAAACAAGAATCGAAGAAAATCTGACGTCACTTGCTGCTGTACCGGAATCCGAGCAGCAGTCAGGCATGGATAAAAAACCGGTGAAGAAGACTGTTCAGGCCGATAAGGGTTCGCTGAAAAGGGCCGCAGGTGACAGTAATCCTGCGCAGAATAGCAGGGAGTTTTCCGTACAGCGTGCAGAGAAGCGTGATCCTGTAAGCGAAGCACTGGAGAGCGGCTGGTTGGCCTACCAGGGCAAAGACTATCAGAATTCGAAACGCGAATATGAAAAAGTCCTGGACAAGGAGCCGCATAACCATGATGCATTACTTGGCATCGCGGCCGTATCGTTACAGCTTCAAGACATCGATAAAGCAAGAGAAATATATCTTCAATTACTCGAGAGGGACCCAAGAGACCCGCATGCCCATGCCGGGCTTGCCAATATTGCACAAACGGAAGGTGCCAGTCTGAGCGAAAGCAAATTAAAGCAGCTGATCGAGCATCGTCCTGATGATGCGCATTTGCGTTTTGCCCTGGGCACTCTTTATGTGCAGAAAAAAAACTGGCCCGAGGCGCAGCAGGCATTCTTTAATGCCTGGAAGGGCGATCCTGATAATCCTGATTATGCCTATAATCTGGCTGTAAGCCTGGATCACCTTGGTAAACACAAAGAAGCAAAAGCATTTTATGAAGACAGTTTAAAACTGGCGACAGGTAAACATATCAGCTTCTCTCCTGACGCCGTCA
>JASFVM010000009.1:0-21650 GCA_050049835.1 Gammaproteobacteria bacterium | reverse complement strand
CGCAATACTGCACCGCCGCCGGTTGCCAGCACGATATTTTTCATACGGGTCAGTTCATCAATTGCCGCCTGTTCGCGTTTGCGGAATCCCTCTTCACCCTCGAGGTCGAATATAAGCGGAATGTTGGCGCCAGTATGTTCTTCGATAACCCGGTCGCTGTCATAAAAAGGCATGCTCAATTCGCGGGCCAGCTGCCTGCCAATGGTCGTTTTGCCGGCGCCCATGGGGCCAATCAGGAAGATGTTGTTAGCCTTTTTCATGTCACGTGGATTCTACACTGCGACACTAGGCTGCGACAGTTGTTGCGCCAGGATAAAAAAAGAGCCGCTTGTGCGGCTCTTTTGCTGTTTCTCCGGAAGAGTGTTTACAATGATAGCGTGTCCTTGAGGATTTTCGGTGTTACGAAAATCAGCAACTCTGCTTTTTCATCACTTTCCAGGGTGTGCTTGAACAGGTAGCCCAGGAGCGGAATGTCGCCGAGGAACGGCACCTTGTCCACTTCGTCACGGGTGATCTGCTCGTAGATGCCACCCAGTACGATCGTGTCACCGTTGTTTACCAGCACCTGGGTGTCGACTTCACGGGTATCAATACTCGGGATGCCGGCAAAGACTTCACCGACGGCATCCTTGTTTACGGCCAGATCCATGATGATGCGGTCATCCGGTGTTATCTGAGGCGTGACCTTGATGCTGAGCACGGCTTTCTTGAACTCAACCTGGGTGGCGCCACTCGATGTTGCTGACAGGTAAGGTATTTCCACACCCTGCTCGATAAAGGCTTCATGCCGGTCGGCAGTGACGACGCGCGGGCTGGAGATGATTTCACCCTGGTTCTCTGCCTGCAGTGCTGACAGCTCAAGGTCGATCAGCGAGCTGCCCTTCAGAATCGAGAAGGCGATGCTGCCTGTAGCCAGTCCTGAAGTTGGCAGGTTAACGTTAAAGCGGTCAGCTGTGCCGAACGGGATACCGGAGATACCATTACCGCCGTTGTTCACGACATCCTCAATCATGCTGTCGGTTGCTGCGATGGTGCCGGATGTGTTACCTGCACCGGCGACACCGTCAATCGAGGCGGTCTTGGTGAAACCGAAGCGGTTACCGAGTTCGCGGGTAAAGTCATCCTGTGCAATCACGATGCGTGATGAAATCATCACCTGGCGAACCGGGATGTCGAGCTCGGTAAGTATCTTTCTGATTTCAGAGATCACTTCATCGGTGTCTTTGACGATCAGCGTGTTGGTGCGCTCATCGATGATCACGCTGCCGCGTGGAGACAGCAGGCCCTGCTCGCTTTCCTCTGTTCCTTCACCACCAAACAGCGGTTCCAGTTCGGTTACCTTGGCAAAGTTGATGGTAAAGAAAGCTGTGCGAATCGGGGCAAGCTCGGTGATCGCCTGAGCCGCTTCCAGGTCAATTTTTTCCTGGGCAGCGATCTCTTCACTTGGGGCTATCAGCATTACATTGCCGGATTCACGCTTGGACAAACCCTTGGATTTGAGAATGATGTCCAGCGCCTGGTCCCAGGGAACATTCTGCAAGCGCAGCGTCAGGTTACCGTCTACAGAATCACTGACCACAACGTTGAGGCCGGTAAAGTCTGCAATCAACTGCAGTACTGCACGTACCGGAATATCCTGGAAGTTGAGCGACAGGCGGTCACCGGTGTAGCCGAACTTGTCCCTGATCTTTTCTTCCAGTTCTTTCTTGCTGATTGGTTTGAACTCGATGGTGAAAATGTTGTTAGCCTGGTACGAAACATGCTCGTAGTCACGGTTAACAGGTTCGATCTCAATGCGAACCGTGCCATCCTGTTCGAAACTACTGACAGATTTTACAGGTGTTGCAAAATCGAGTACATCGAGAGTCTGGCGGAGGTTATCCGGCAGATTTGAACTGAGGAACTTGACCACAACCTTGCCGAATTCTTCATTGATGTCCATCGGGATGTTGCTGTCAGTCAAGGTTACAACGACACGGCCTTCACCGTTCTCGCCACGACGAAAATCGATGTTGCTGATACCTTTCTGTACATCACTGAAGCGTTGTTGCGCGCTGACTGCAGCGGCACCGGAAGCGGTTGTGCCCGCCGCGAACAGATTGCTGGTTGATTCGCTGTCGAGCGTAATCATTACATTGTTACCTTCTGTAGTAACAGAATAAGGTACAACTTCAGTCAGGTTCAGGATGACACGTGTTTTGTTTTTGGCAGTAATCGCGGTTACGGATTGTGCGATGCCGATTCCAATCGGTTGCGAGCGCTTGGGGAGCTTGCTATTGGTGTTGGCGAAGTCAAACGCAATACGCGCCGGATTATCAATGGTAAAGCTCAGTGGTTTTGCGGTTTCCTGGCTCATACCAAGTACAATCTGCAGTCGATTGCCAGGCAGGGTAGAGTAAGTTACCGATTCCAGGGTATTTTGAGCTGCTGCAGCATAGCCTGCATTAAACAGTACAGTCACAAGCAGAAGCAATCTGCTGATCCCCGGTATTATGGTTTTTATTCTTCGGGTAGTTCCCATTGTTAGAATGCTCATTATTATGCTCCGCTTTTATTCTGTACCAATAGCGATGGAGGCGTCACGTTCGATGTAGCCGCCAACGCCATCTGGAATAATCTCAACCAAAAATATTTCGCCCTCGGTGATACCGGTGATAGCACCTTCGTTCTGCCCCATGTAGTTTCCAACCTGGACCCGATGGACAACCTGTTTCGGATCTTCGATCAGGCCCCATAAGCTATCACCCTGTTGAAGTACACCGACCATGCGCAGGGAATCCAGCGAGAATGCCTCGAGCGGCTGTCTCGGTCTGGTCTTGTCCGGGCTCAGCAGGTCCTCTTTATCCTCATCTTCATCGATTTCCATCGCCGCTTCGAACGGATCCCTTAACTCGGAAGCGTTGTAGGTAAAGCTTTCATAGGGCTTGAATTGAGGTACTGGTTTCACGCTGCCAACATGAGCCGATTTTTGTTGTTCTATGTAGGCATACAGATCATCATAACTCTGGCTGCAACCGGTAAGTGCTGAAGCTGAGATTAAAGGCAATAGAAGCGCGTTGAATCTGAAATACTTCTTCATGCTATTGGTCCTCCAGCTCTGTTTCATCCAGATACTGATAGGTCACTGCCGTGAGCTCCATGGACAGTTTTACTCCGGAATCTTTTTCTGCAGGTTTGATTTCAATATTCTGCAGGGTCACGATTCTGGGTAGTGCAGCTACACCACTAACAAACTGTGCGAACTGGTGATAGCGGCCAGTTACTTTCAGCTTGATTGGATACTCAGCGTAGAAGTCTTTCGGGATCAGGCCTTCAGGTTTGAACAATTCAATTTCAAGACCGCTTGAAATGCCGGTTTGTGATATGTCGGTCAAAAGGGTCTCGATTTCTGTCCTGTTCGGCAACTGTCTGAGCAGGGCGCCGAAAGACTGGCGCATTTCATCGAGTTGCTGTTTGTAGGCGTCAAGGTTTGCTGCCTTGGCGGCTTTCTCGTCAAAGGTTATCCTGAGATTTTTTTCTTCATTCTCAACTTTTCCGAGCTCTTCCACTTTCGGCGTGATGACAAGGAAATAACCTGCGACAGCTACAATGATACATAGAAAGACGATCAGGATAATTTTTACAACCGCCGGAGCGGTACCGATACGCTTGATATCATTGACATCAAGTTCATTGAGGTCTTCAAAGGAGAATGCCATCAGCCTTGCTCCTCTTCATCTGATTTTGGAGTTGATTGTGAAGTGGTCAGCATGAAGTCACTGCTTCTCAATGTACCTTTCTTGGTTTCAATCACAGTCAGCTTGGGAGTTGACATCCATTCGGAACTGTCGATATTGCGCATGTAGGCTGAAACGCGTCCGTTTGATTCTGCAACGCCGTTTATTTCAATGTTGTTACCGGTCTGTTTGATTCCAGTGAGGAATATGCCTTCCGGCACAGTGCGCACGATTTCGTCGAACAGGTGGACAATTTGCGGTCGTTTTTGCTGCAGGGACTGGATAATGTCCATTCTGGAAAGCAGCTTTTCCTTGGTTTCTTCCAGGCCTTCGATTTCCTTCAGGGCGATGTCCAGTTGAGCGATCTCATCCGTCAGTATCTTGTTGCGGTTCTGCTGGTAACTGATCTGACTGCTGATCATGAAATGCACAAGCGCAATTACAGCAATGGTCAGAAAGACCGAGAAGCCTGTCATAGAAACGAACTGCCGCGTTTTTTCCCTGCGCAGCTCTTCGCGCCATGGTAGTAGGTTTATGTTTGCCATTTAATCAAAACTCCTCAACGCGAGTCCGCAAGCAATCATTAACGAAGGGGCGTCCTTGCTCAGTGCCTGGGGATTCACCTTCGATGATAACGACATATTGGCGAAAGGATTGGCGATCACCGTTTTTATTCCGAGCTGGGACTCGACCAGCTCGTCGATGCCCGGGATCGAGGCACAACCACCAGCCAGCGCTATCAAATCGACCGAATTGTGCTGACCTGATGTATAGAAAAACTGCAGAAAACGACTCACCTGTTGTGCGATGGTTTCCTTGAAAGGCTCCAGCACTTCGGGGATATAGTTATCAGGCAGGCCGCCGCTTTTTTTCAGCCGCCCGGCTTCCTCATAGGCAAGGCCATAGCGACGCATGATTTCTTCGGTCAGCTGCTTGCCTCCGAAGTTCTGCTCTCGCGTGTATATAAGGTTACCGTTCTCAATGACATTAAGGCTGGTCATGGTGGCGCCGATGTCAATGATGGCGATAATCTTGTCTTTGCCACCGTCTTCCATTTGCGCGGTCAGCAACGGAGCAACATTTTCGACGGTGTATGCTTCTACATCGACGATTTTTGCAGCGAGGCCGCCGATCTCAAGCGCATCGGTGCGGGTTTCGATGTTTTCACTGCGCGATGCGGCAAGCAGCACATCGACTGAATCCGGATTATTGGCGGTAGACCCTATAACCTCGAAATCAAGATTAATTTCTTCCAGCGGGTAGGGTATGTACTGATCAGCTTCCAGTTGAATCTGCTGTTCCAGCTCACTTTCACTCAGATTGGCCGGCATATTGATAATTTTGGTGATAACGGCTGATCCGGCAACTGCAACCGCAGCCAGTCTGGCTTTGGTGCCGGAACGCTTCACCGCTTTCTGGATAGTCTCGCCGATGGCTTCAACATCCTGAAAGTTTTTTTCAACCACGGCATTATCCGGCAGTGGTTCCACCGCCAGGCTTTGTACTCGGTAGTTATTCCCGTCCTTTTCCAGTTCCAGTAATTTTACTGATGTGGAACTGATATCAAGCCCCAGAATAACGGGTTTCTTGCGACTCAGCAGAGACACGTCATCATCCCCTAATCCATTAATTATTAAGGTAGTTATAGTTATAGATTATTTATACTTATTTTCATTAAATAATAGACACAAGTATTGAAAATTACTAGTGACTTGCGTATTAATTAATGTCGCCATTGAAGATGTAAATGTCTATAATCTTCTTCCTTTGGCATTTACAGGCCCATTGGACAGCTAATAGTGAATTTTCTTGCCAGATTTCTAAAAACCGGTATCGTATTTGCTCTGATTCTTTTCACTGTTTCAGCTATTGCCTTGGCTGGCCTGTATGTTTACCTGAATCCCCAGTTACCTTCTATCGAAGGGCTTAGCGATGTCAGGTTGCAGGTGCCACTTCGGATATATAGCAGTGATGGATCGTTATTGGGTGAATTCGGTGAAAAAAGAAGAAGCCCGAAAGCGCTCGAGGAAATACCGCCAAGATTAAGGCAGGCATTTCTGTCGGCCGAAGACGATCGGTTTTTCGAGCATCCAGGCGTTGATTATCAGGGTATTCTGCGCGCTGTCTTTAATCTGATTTCAACCGGGGAACGTGGTCAGGGTGGTAGTACCATTACCATGCAGTTGGCCAGAAACTTCTACCTGAGCAGTGAAAAAACCTATATACGTAAATTAAGTGAAATATTCCTTGCCCTTAAAATTGAAAGGGAGTTGAGCAAGGAAAAAATACTCGAACTTTATCTGAATAAAATCTATCTCGGCAATCGCTCATACGGCGTGGCTGCGGCGGCACAGGTATATTATGGGAAGACGCTTGAAGAATTGACACTGCCGCAAATCGCAATGATTGCCGGCTTGCCCAAGGCCCCCTCGCGCTATAACCCTGTTGTTAATCCGGAACGTGCAGTTACCCGAAGAGATTATGTGCTGTCGCGCATGAATGAACTCGGCTACATCAACGACATTGAATACGTGATCGCACGTGAAACGCCGGTTTCAGCAGAACTACACAGGGGTAGTGTGCAGGTCAGCGCACCTTATATCAACGAAATGGTACGTGTTCAGATCGTCGACCAGTTCGGTGATGAAGCTTACACGCGCGGTTTGCGTGTCTATACAAAAGTCCAGGACAGGTTACAGGAGGCGGCCAACGAAAGTTTGTGGAACGGGCTGGTCGCCTATGATCGACGTCATGGTTACCGCGGCGTGATCCGTCATGTCGAAGTCTTTGCTGATGAGCCACTGGATGAACTCCACCTGAATATCAAGGATGACAGGAATTATGGAAAGTTCGAACCGGCAATCGTTGCTGCAATTGAGACAGTTACATTACCTGCAGCAGCAGAAGGCGAAGCGCAACAGGCGGCCAAGGAAAAAGCCGATGAGCAGCAGGCAGATAGCAGCGAACAACAGGCGATTATCGTATTGCGCAATGGTGACAAGGCGGTAATGAAACTGTCAGGTTTGAGCTGGGCAAAACCCTATATCAGTGTCAATCGCACCGGCAAGGCGCCGGAAAGTGTTGATGAGGTGCTCAAACCCGGTGACGTCATCTGGGTGATACAGAACAGGGAAGGCATGTGGGAACTCGGCCAGATTCCCGAAGTCCAGGGTGCGCTGGTCTCTGTTTCGCCCAATGATGGTGCCATCAGGGCTCTGACCGGAGGGTTCGATTTCCGGCACAGCAAGTTCAACCGCGCGGTGCAGGCAAAACGCCAGGCCGGCTCCGGCTTCAAACCGTTTATCTATTCTTCCGCGCTGGCCAAGTCCTTTACGCCGGCGACGCTGGTCAATGATGCGCCGGTGGTATTCGAAGACGACGCACTCGAAGCCAGCTGGAGACCGGAAAACTACAGTGGCCGCTTTTTCGGCCCAACTCGCCTGCGCAAGGCGTTGTACAAGTCACGCAACCTGGTTTCCATTCGGGTGTTGAACTCAGTCGGTATTCGCCATGCAACACGTTTTATCAGCCGTTTCGGTTCTGATGAAAGCGAGGTTCCGCATGACCTTTCTCTTGCGCTTGGCAGCGCAGAGGTCAGCCCGTTGCAACAGGCGCGCGGGTATGCGGTATTTGCAAACGGCGGTTACCTGGTTGACCCCTATGTCATTCAGCGCATCGAGGATGCTGATGGTACGGTGCTGTATGAGGCAGACCCTGTCGTTGCATGCGTACCCTGTGTTCTTGCCGATCGTCGTGTGCAGCAGCGTGATGCGGCGGATGCTGAAGACTCACTGGCTAAACTGCCGAAGCAGGCCGAGCAAACGCTGGAGCCACGTCTTGTCTATCAGATGAACTCAATCCTGCAGGATGTGATCAAGAAAGGCACCGGTGTGCGCGCCAGATCACTGGGCAGGAGTGACATCGCCGGCAAAACCGGCACCACCAACGATCAGCGTGACGCCTGGTTTAATGGCTTTAACCCGGATCTTGTGGCTGTTACCTGGGTTGGTTTTGATCAGCTGAGGCCACTGGGCAGCAGGGAAACAGGTTCAAGTGCGGCGCTGCCATTATGGATAGAGTTCATGGGGAAGGCCCTTGCCGGCAAGCCCGAGAAGCGGCTGAAGCGCCCCAGGGGGCTGGTGACGGTTAAAATCAATGCAGAAACCGGTGAGCCGGCCACGGAGCAGGACAAGGATACGATTTTCGAAATTTTCAGGAGTGAAAATGCACCCGGTGTTGAGTCAAAGGCCCATGAAATGCCGCTCGATTCGGGCAGCCAGGATAATCCGATTCCCGAACAGCTGTTTTAACCTCGGCGCCGGTGCTTGCCGGATCAGATGCCTTCCCAGGCACGGCCCATGTACAGATATAAGGTCGAGCCATCTTCATCGTTGAGGCCGTAAGCCAGGTACGCCGGGCCGAGGATGGTGTCAGCGCCAATAAAAAAACTGCCGGCCAGGATGGTGTTATCCAGTGCGATTTCATCGCGGTCATTCCAGGCGTTACCGCTCTCGATCGAAAAACCTGAATACATCGGCAACAGGGTTATGTTACCCAGCTTGCGGTAAAATGCGACCTCCAGCAGACCAAAATGTTGTCCTGCCAGTGACCGGTTCAATACCCCGGAAAGCTCAAGAAAACCGCCCCGCCGGAACAGGGCATTTTCCGGCGCATTCTCATCCGGCGTTGTCTCGAAAAGGGCACGGCTGTAGACAGTGTATCTGCGCCAGGAACCGGCGCCGCTGAGAGAGAATCGCAGCTGGTCATAGTCGAGGTCCGAGCCAAAATCTTCACGATTGGCATCCCATTGCAAACGTGCGTGCATGCCTGAGCGCGGAAAATTGACGTTGTCCAGAGAATCATGCAGCAGCCCCAGGCTGTACCCGCCCTCGTCAAATGATGAATCCGTCGCTGGCGGTTGGCCGATTATCGTTTTGGTGTTGCCGTCCGCACGGAAAACTGAAAGCCGGAGCTCGGTGTGCTGTTTGAATATGCGACCGGCAGCAATGTTGAGGAAATTCCTGTGGAATCTGAACAGGTGCTCTATGTCATCCGTTGTCGTTGCCTCGGGAAACAGGTAACTATTGAAGCCGGTATTGGCAGTGACGAAGTACCTGAAGTTTTTATCCAGAGGTTGATAAAGGGAAAATATGAGCCGGGGTTCGCTGCCGGCAGCCGCCGACACCCGGAACTCGCCACCCATGCGGTTGATAGCGGGATTGGTATACAGCAAATCAACATTGGCGCTGGAGCCGATATCAAACTCCGAGCGCAGAGCCAGACCCGGCTGAATGTAGCTCGGAGCCCACTTTCTTTTACGAACATATATCACCAGGCCGGTATAACCTTCAACTGTTTCCAGTGAGTACACCACCGAGCTGGCCAGGTCGAGGCCGTAGATGATGGAGAGATCATGTTCCAGCTGTTGCACATCCAGCGGCTGACCGATCTGTTGCTGGATGATCAGAGACAGGATTCCATCATCCAGCCGGGTCTGGTTATGGATTTCAACGTAATCAATAACCGGACTGCGTCTGGCGACTTCGGGCAGCGCTGCTTGATAGGCAGTGTACTCATCATCGGATAATGACAGAGCGCCGAGCTGTTCAGCTTTTTCTTCAGCAGCAGCCAGGCCAGCCTTTATCAGCTGGGTGTATTCAAGAAAGCTTGAAGAACCGAGGTCGTTGCGGCCAGGGATGACAAGCACATCTGCAGCGGACAATGTCTGCAGTTGCTGGTCGGCAATGCGTCGGGTCAGTATCGTCGTCAGCTGACCGGTTATCGCAATACTTGAATCAAGCTCTTCCTTGCGTGCGAGCGGTGCGCTGACATCGACGACAATGACAATATCGGCGCCCATTTCTCTGGCGACATCAATGGGTACATTGTCACCGATACCGCCATCGACCAGCAGTTTGCCGTCGTGATAAATCGGCGGCAGGGCGCCCGGTATCGACATGCTGGCACGCATTGCTTTAGCCAGGTTGCCATGGTCAAGAATCACGGCATCACCGGTTTCAATATCGGTGGCTATGGCCCGGTATGGAATGTGCAGTTTGTCAAAATCGGTAATGTGGAAGCCGGGATAGGCAAGGCGGTCGAGTGCCAGCTCTATTTGCTGGCCTTCGATCAGGCCCGGTGACAGTTTAAGTCCCTCGCTGCTAACGCCAATGCGGTGAATGCTGGCATACAGGTAATCATCCTGTTTACGCCGAAAAGAGCGAAACTCCCTGCGGGCATGATCATTGAATACCGCCTCCCAGTTGATGCCCTCCACGCCTTGCTCGATTTCATCCGGTGTCAGGCCTATCGCATAGAGACCGCCGATGATCGAGCCCATACTGGTACCAACAACAACATCAATCGGGATCCTGAGTGCTTCAATTTTTTTTAGTACGCCAATGTGCGCAAATCCCCTGGCACCACCACCACTGAGTACCAGTCCGATCTTCGGTCGCTTTGTATCTCTGGTCGTGGCGCCGGTTTCAGGGCTGGCAATCGATACATCACAGAATATGCAAACGTACACGGCAAAAATGAGGGTCATTAACGCCGGATTTGCTGGCCGCCCGGGGATGCGCCTGACTGGGGGCATAGAGGATTCCTGATGTTATTGTGGCAAGAAATATATTAACCCAACTGCTCCACTGCAAGGACGCAAAGAACAGAGGATTTCTGGTTCACAGATAAACGCAGATAAACACAGATGTTATTATGCTGTCACTGCTGTAAAAGCTGAAGTCCGGCGTCTTTGACAGGCAGACAAAACGATAATTGATAAGCCGCAAAAAACGCAAGGAACGTATACAAAACTAAAACATAACTGAGGACTTGGCGCTTTTCGCGTCCCTGGCTTTTTTTGCGGACATATCACTTAATATCTGTGTTTATCAGCGTTCATCTGTGGACTGAGATAGAAAAACTTTGTGATACGCATGGCTGTATGACAGCCATGGATATGGCAGTCAGTGCAAACAGCCAGAATATAGTTTTCTCTGTATCTTTGCGGTGATTTGTCGATTATTGATGGTACTGAATGCTGGTTTCGTGCACGCTGTCGACCAGTGCGGCAACATTATCGGGGTTGATGTTGGGAGTAATGCCGTGACCCAGGTTGAAGACATGGCCGCTGCCTGAGCCAAAATCAGCGAGTATGTTGGCTACTTCGCGCTGGATTGCCTGCGGGTTTGTCGCCATTATCGCCGGATCCATATTGCCCTGCAGGGCCACCCTGTCACCCACCAGTTGCCGCGCCTGTGTCAGATTCACCGACCAGTCGAGTCCGAGGGCGTCACAACCGGTTGCTGCCAGTTCCGGCAACCAGAGGCCGCCGCCCTTGGTGAACAGGATGACGGGTATTTTCTGGCCGTCTTTCTCCCGCGTCAGCTGGTCTACGATGCGTTGCATGTAGGCGAGAGAGAACGCCATGTAATGGCGGGTTGTCAGGGCTCCACCCCAACTGTCAAATACCATGACTGCCTGCGCGCCGGCCTCTATCTGGGCATTCAGGTAAGCGGCGACTGCATCAGCGAGTTTGGCAAGCAGTTGATGTGCGGTATCGCTGTCCGCGAACAGCATGGATTTGATTTTATAGAAATCGCGGCTGCTGCCACCTTCCACCATGTAGGTGGCAAGGGTCCAGGGACTGCCGGAAAAGCCGATCAATGGCACTCTGCCGTCCAGTTCTTTTCTGATCAGGCGAACGGCATCCATGACATAGCCCAGCTCCTGTTCGGGATCAGGAATACCAATACCGGAAACATCCCGGGCGTTGCTGATTGTCCTGGTGAACTTGGGGCCTTCGCCTTCTTCAAAATACAGGCCCAGACCCATCGCATCCGGTATGGTCAGAATATCTGAAAACAGAATGGCGGCATCGAGGTCGAAGCGACGCAGTGGTTGCAGGGTGACCTCGCAGGCAAGCTCGGGTGTGCTGCAGAGGGTCATAAAATCTCCGGCCCGGGCGCGAACTTCGCGGTATTCCGGTAAATAACGACCAGCCTGACGCATGATCCAGATCGGGGTTCTATCGACCGGCTGGCGCAGCAGGGCGCGAAGAAAGCTATCGTTTTTGAGTTCAGGCATTGTGATCTATTGATGCAACGAATTTCATAAACGCCGAAGTCTACATTGATTTGCTACCGAGACACAGTCTTCTGTCGTAAAGGCCCATGAAATGGCCGGGCACAGGCGCGGGATGTGTATTCGCCGGCAGGGTAAAGTTGCAAACACTGACCCCCTGGAAATGACAATTATCTTTGCGTTCAGGAGGGAGAAGTTGTTATTCGGTAGTGCAATGACTATGAAAGGCGTGACTTGATCTTGCTGCTGACCGCGCCCATATCAGCACGGCCGGTAATCTGTGGTTTGATAATGCCCATCACCTTGCCCATGTCTTTCATCGAGGCGGCACCGCTGTCACTGATAGCCTGATTGATGATAGCTTCTATTTCCTCCTCACTCAGTGCCTGCGGCAGGAAATCAGAAATGACATCAATCTCGGCCTGTTCCCTGGTGGCAAGATCTTCACGACCACCGGCGTTGAACTGGCTGATGGATTCGCGACGCTGCTTGACCATTTTGTCGAGGATGCCGAGAACGCGATTGTCATCGAGTTCGGTACGCTCATCGACTTCGACCTGTTTCATTGCCGACATGATCAGGCGAATGACAGCCAGCCGCTCTTTATCACCGCTTTTCATCGCGGTCTTCATGGCGTCCTGGATCTGGTCTTTCAGGGCGCTGTTGCTCATGGGTGTGTTAAGAGCTTAGCGTCTGCGCTGGTGAGGGGATCGAGCCATGCGACCGCGTTCTTTGGACAGCTTCTTCAAATGTCTTTTAACAGCGGCGGCGGCCTTGCGCTTGCGTTCTGCAGTCGGCTTTTCGTAAGCTTCGCGACGACGTACTTCAGTGAGTACCCCGGCTTTTTCACAGGAACGTTTGAAACGTCGCAGGGCAACGTCAAACGGTTCGTTTTCTTTAACTCGAATTTGTGGCATAAAAATATTTTCCTGAATCAGCCCATTTTTCGGGCTCAACCAAAATGATAATTCCCGCAAATATCGCGGTAAGCAGGGTATTATATATCACTTTGTCCCTGTGTGACAAAACCCTGAAGCCTGCTGATTTGTATGTTTATGATCGTCCTCGGTATCGAAAGCTCCTGTGATGAAACCGGCCTGGCCGTTTACCATAGTGACAAAGGCCTGCTCGCGCACGTTTTGCACAGTCAGGTCGAAGTCCATGCTGAATACGGTGGCGTCGTGCCCGAACTGGCATCCCGTGACCACATTCGTTACCTGCTGCCGCTGACTGAAAAGGTGCTGCAACAGGCAGGCATCAGCAAACACGCGCTCGATGGCATCGCCTACACAGCCGGCCCCGGGTTGATTGGCGCCCTGATGTCAGGGGCCTCGGTGGCCAGAAGTCTGGCGTGGGCGCTGGGGATACCTGCCGTTGAAGTGCATCATATGGAAGGCCATTTGCTCGCACCCCTGCTGGAGGCGGATCCACCTGCATTCCCGTTTGTGGCTCTACTGGTTTCGGGCGGGCACACCTTGCTGGCTCACGTGGCAGCTATCGGCAGCTATCAGATCATCGGCCAGAGCCTTGATGATGCCGCCGGTGAAGCCTTCGATAAAACGGCCAAGATGATGGGACTCGGTTATCCGGGTGGGCCGGTATTGGCAAAACTGGCTGAAACGGGACGGCGTGACGTATTTAAATTCCCGCGCCCGATGACTGACAGGCCTGGTCTCGATTTCAGTTTCAGCGGCTTGAAGACCTTTGCGCTGAACACCTGGATGGAGAACCGGAAAGAAATGTCAGCGCAGGACAGAGACCGGCTGCAGGCTGATATTGCGTGTGCATTCGAAGAAGCGGTTGTCGATACCCTGCAGATCAAGTGTCGACGCGCGCTGCAACAGACCAGCTGCCACCGGCTTGTTGTTGCCGGCGGCGTCGGTGCCAATCAACGCCTGCGCCAACGCCTGCAGCAGATGGCGAAAAAGCATGGCTTCACTGTCAGTTTTCCGCGACTTGAATTCTGTACCGATAATGGTGCAATGATTGCGTTTGCCGGCTGCTTGCGTCTGCAGTCAGGGCAATCACAACCTCTGGATATCGACGCGAGGGCGCGGTGGCCGATGGAAGAGTTGCTGCCTGTTAGCTAGCGCCGGGAATTTACTCGAAGTCTTTCTTGACGCCGATTTTATGCTCCCTGCCAGCGATGATATTGCGTACATTGCTGCGGTGGCGCCAGTAGAGCAAAGCGGTCATCAGGCCAAGGGTGATGGTCAGCTCCGTGGAATGGGTCACTTGCCACAGCAGTAAGGGCGCGCACAGGGCGGAAACCAGGGCTGACAGCGATGATATTTTTGATGCGAGGGCTGTCAGCAGCCAGATCAGCAGTGCTGCCAGGCCCGCAAGCCAGCTGTAGCCAAGCAGGACGCCATAATAGGTCGCCACACCCTTGCCACCTTTGAAGCCATAGTAAACCGGAAAAATGTGGCCAAAAAATGCGCCCAGCCCTGTCAGAGCAATGGCGGTGTATACCGGTTCGATCTGCGTGACAGCTATGACCGGGAACAGGCCCTTCAACATGTCACCGATTAAGGTGATAATAGCCGCCTTTTTGCCGCCGTGTCTGAGCACGTTGGTAGCACCGGGATTATTCGATCCAACATTGCGAGGGTCATCCAGCCCCATCAGCTTGCAGGTGATGATGGCTGTAGAAACCGAGCCGATGAGATACCCCGCCAGTGCATAGAATAAATAGTGGAATTCAAAATTCATGTTGAAAGTCGGATATGCGCTTGCATCGATTAAATCAGTCGGCAAGCATACAACAGGTGTGAAAAATTGTCCGTGAAAATCGATTGTATCTTCATTCACGGCTGGGCAATGAACAGTGCCATCTGGCAGCGCTGTCTGCAGCACCTGCCGGACTGGATAAATCCATTGTGTATTGATTTGCCGGGCTATGGCAGGGCTATTGATGTTGATGCAACGACGCTGGATGAATACGTCGACTATGTGACCGATCAGATCAGTCGGCCGGCCCTGCTCACAGGCTGGTCACTGGGTGGTCTGGTCACGTTGCGGCTGGCTCAGCGCCATCCACATAAAGTGGCCGGGCTGTTGCAGGTGGCAACAAATCCGAAATTCGTGCAACAGGGCAGCTGGCTGACAGCCATTGATGCCGGTGTATTTGAGCAATTTGCTGCTGCACTGGAACAAAACGCGACCAAAACCATACAACGCTTTCTCGCGCTGCAGGTGCGTGGCACTGATACGTCCCTGCAAACGGTCAGGGAACTGCAGCGTTCGATCGAGGAGTGTGGTTTGCCGCAAGCCGGTGTCCTGCAAGACGGCCTGAGAATCCTGTCAGCGACTGACCTGATACAAGCGGTTTCCGAACTGCAATGCCCGGTTGCCTGGTTGCTCGGTGACAAGGATGCTCTGGTACCTGTTGCGCTCGTAGAGGCATTGAACAGGCTGGCGCCCGAAGCGCAGATCACGGTGATCCATGGTGCCGGTCATGCGCCGTTTATTTCACATCCGGAAATTTTTGCGCATTCAGTAGTGCGAGCGGCCCGGCGGATTTGAGCAATGACGATGACGCAGCAGCATATCAGCAAGTATAAAATCAGGCGTGCCTTTGATCGTGCAGCTAACAGTTATGACGCAGCAGCAGTGCTGCAAAAAGAGGTTTGCCGGCGGCTGCTGGAAAAGCTGGACTATATCAGGCTGTCTCCGCAGTTGATTCTGGATGCGGGTGTCGGCACCGGTGAGGCGGTAGCGCCCCTGATGCAGCGTTATAAAAAGTCCCGACTGGTCGCGCTTGACCTGTCTGAACGCATGCTGGCAAAAGCGCTGGCGCATGGCGGCCTGATGCGTAAGCCGGAGCTGGTCTGTGCTGACATCGAACAGTTGCCTTTCTGTGAGAGCAGCTTTGATCTTGTTTTTTCCAGTTTGACCCTGCAATGGTGCAATGATCTGCCTGCAACCCTGGGTGAACTGCTGCGTGTGCTCAAACCCGGCGGCCTGCTGATGTTTGCAACCTTTGGCCCGCAGACACTCCAGGAGTTACGTGCGTGCTGGCAGCAGATTGACGATGCTGTCCATGTTAATCAATTTACAGATATGCATGATGTCGGTGATGAATTGCTGCGCTGCGGATACGCCGATCCGGTGATGGAAGCTGAAACCATTACGGTCAACTATAAAACTGTCGACACCTTAATGGCCGATATACGCGCTATTGGTGCCAACGCGACGGCTGAAGGCGGCCGGGCAGGCCTGACCACGCCCGCAGTACTGTCAAAATTGAGGCAGGCCTATGAGAACTATCGGCAGGACGATCAGCTGCCTGCAACCTACGAAGTCATATACGGGCATGCCTGGAAAGTTGAAGCCCGGCAGTCACGGAAGAATGCTGTGGCGGTAGATGTAACAGGGCTGTCAAAGTAGCCCTGTTAATGCATGTCTTATCGGATCGAGCGCGCAGCGCTATCAATCCGGACAGCTGAGCAAAAAAAAGCCCCGTTCTTTACGGGGCATTTATCGTATTATCGATGGTTGCGGGCAGTGGTCATGCAGCAAACGCGACCCTCAGTTTCTTCAGCGCATTATTCTCAAGCTGACGAATCCGCTCTGCCGAAACCTGGTATTGCTGCGCAAGCTCGTGCAGCGTTGCCTTGTCATCATCAAGCCAGCGACGCTGGATGATGTGGCGGCTGCGTTCATCCAGATTCTTCAATGAAGCCAGCATCATGTTTTCATGTTGTGAATTCCAGTCATCTGCTTCAAGCTGCTGTGCCGGATCTGCACGCATATCCGTCAAGTAGGCGGCCGGTGCAAAGTGATTGTCTTCATCATCGTCGACCGGGTTGTCATAGGCAACATCGTGTGCATTCAAGCGTGATTCCATTTCGACTACAGTTTCCGGCTTGACGCCAAGCTTGTCGGCGACATCGTTGACCTCTTCCTGATTGAACCAGCCGAGCCGCTTCTTCGAGCTGCGTAATTTAAAAAACAGCTTGCGCTGGGCCTTGGTTGTCGCGACTTTGACGATACGCCAGTTGCGCAATACGTATTCATGAATTTCTGCCTTGATCCAGTGCACTGCGTAAGAAATCAGGCGAACGTCGTGATCAGGAGAAAAACGCTTCACGGCTTTCATCAGACCGACATTGCCTTCCTGTACCAGGTCATTGAATGGCAGGCCATAGCCGAGATAGCCCCGTGCGATGCTAACGACGAAGCGCAGGTTTGACATAATCAACCGCTGTGCCGCTTCCAGATCATTATTATTGTGAAGCCGTAACGCAAGCTCACGCTCTTCATCGGCGTTCAGCATCGGAAAATTGTTAACCTGACGAATATAGGTATCAAGGTTATCAACACTGACCGGTAAATACTCGCCGGCCGGTACCAGTGCCTTGTTGATTGCCAATGTGTCTGACATTTATTGCCCCCCGTAAATTTTACTGCTAAATCTTAGCACTCCTTTTCTATGAGTGCTAACCATCCGATTAGTTCCCCCCAAGGCCTGGTTCGTTTGCCGGCCGGGCCGGGCGACGAATAGCTGTGGCAGAGCCGGGAAAAACGTCCCGGATATTGAGTTATTTATAGTTATTACAATGATTTATATTGATATTGCTGCGCTGATTCATGCTGCTGTGGTGTTAGCTGGGCTCGATTTCTTTCAAGTGTCTGCCGACTGCCAGCCAGGATCCGCCAAGACCGAGGGCGCAACTGATCATGATCAGGATGCCAATATTGCTGTGGTTCAGGCCACTGAGCTCATAGCTGCTGTGGTAGAGGGTGGCCAGTTTCTGTACCGGTTCAGCCATGATTCCCAGCGAAATGGCAATCAACAGCCAGGCCAGCAGTCCGCCAATCAGGCCGTACCACAGGCCGGTATACAGAAAAGGGCGCCTGATGAAGGCATCCGAGGCGCCGATCAGTTTTGATACCTCGATGGCCTCACGGCGATTCTGGATGTCGAGGCGGATCGTGTTGCCAATGATCAGCAGCACTGCGAGGCCCAGCAGGCTGCCAATAATCCATACACCTCGCCGGGCAACATCCAGCAGTGTATACAGACGTTTTACCCATTGCATATCGAGCTGGGCCAGCTCAACCTGGTTTTCCTGCTGCAGGGCCTCCAGCAGATGTATGACTCTTTCCGGGTGTTGATGCTCCACAACGGGCTGCACTGTTATCACGTGGGGTAACGGGTTTTCGTCGAGGAATTCGATAGCATCGCCGAAACCCGACAGCGCCTGAAATTGCTTCAGCCCTTTGTCACGATCGATGATAATGACATTTTCAATTTCCTTGCGCAGGCGAAGCCCGGCAGCAAATTTTTCGGCCTGCCTGAGATCGACCTTATCCTCGAGGAACAGCGAGATCCGGGTTGAACCATCCCAGCCGGCGCTGAGTTGTGAAACATTATCCAGAGCTACATAGAGGCCGGCGGGCAGGGCCAGTGCGATGGCAATAACGGCACTGGTCATCAAGGTGGAAACCGGTTGGCGCGACAGAAAACCCAGGCTGGCGATAAACATTTGCAGGTGATGGGACAGGTAGGAAGCCAGCTTGCTGTTTTTTTGAGGCCCCTTGCGGATTTTTTGCGGTTTCTTGCGTATTGGCTGGGGTCGCTTGCGTGGTTTTTGCCGCATCAGAGAGCAATCCCTGCTGAATTTGCCTGGAGCAGGTCGTTGCTTTCTATCGCGCCCTTGTTCAGGCTGATCATCGGAAAACCCATCTGTCTGATCAGGTCTATATCATGGCTGGCAATGAGCACCGTAGTGCCAAACTGGTTAAAACGTGCGAACAGTTCCATGATTTCACGCGACAGTTCCGGATCGAGATTACCGGTGGGCTCGTCTGCAAGCAGCAGGGCAGGTTTATGGACAATGGCGCGAGCAATACCGACACGCTGTTGTTCACCGCCGGAAAGTGTAATCGGGTCCGCTTTCTCCTTGCTCAGCAGCCCCACCTGATCAAGCGCGGCACGAACGCGCTTGCTGATTTCGCGATGACGGTAACCCTGGATAATTAACGGCATGGCAACATTATCGAAAACAGGCCTGTCATACAACAGGTGATGGTTCTGGAAGATGATGCCTATGTTGCGGCGTATCTGCGGGATGCGTTTGCTGCGTATGTTATTCAGATTAACGCCATCAAGGAATATCTGGCCGCGGCTGGGGCGTTCAATCAGCGCGATCAGTTTGAGCAAGGTGCTCTTGCCGGCTCCTGAATGTCCGGTCAGGTAGGCGAGCTCGCCCCGCGGCAGATGAAAGGTCACCCTGCTCAGTGCTTCAAAGCCACCGGGATAACGTTTACTGATGTTGTCAAATCGAATCATGGGTGTTGATTATGAGGCCTAGTCCTCGAGCAGTGCAGAGACGAAATCCCTGGCATTAAATGGCCTCAGGTCCTCAATGCCTTCGCCGACACCAATAAAACGGATGGGCAAACCCAGTTTGCGGGCAATGGCAAACAGGATGCCCCCCCTGGCAGTGCCGTCGAGTTTGGTTACAGCCAGCCCGGTCAGCCCCAGTGCCTTATGGAACTGTTCTGCCTGTTGCAGTGCATTCTGGCCAAAACCGGCGTCCATGATCAACAGGGTTTCATGGGGAGCAACGGGATCCAGTTTGGCAACAACACGTTTTATTTTCGCCAGTTCGTCCATCAGATTGCTTTGCGTATGCAAACGACCCGCTGTATCCGCGATAACGACATCAATATTTTTCGAGCGCCCCGATTGCACTGCATCAAAAATAACCGATGCCGAGTCAGCGCCGGCTGCCTGCGCTACCACCGGGACGTTATTGCGCGCACCCCATTGCTGTAACTGTTCGACCGCGGCTGCGCGGAAGGTATCGCCCGCTGCCAGCAATACGGACAGACCCTGCTGCTGATAATAGTGTGCCAGCTTGCCGATACTTGTCGTCTTGCCGGCGCCGTTGATACCGACAACAAGGATGACATAGGGTTTGCTGTCTGTATCGATTTGCAGCGGTTTTTCACAGGGCTGGAGAATTTCCAGCATATGCTCGTACAAGGCCAGTTGCAGTGCATCGACATTGTCCAGTGCCTTGCGTGAGAGTTTTGCCTGCAGGTCGTCAATGATTTCGGTTGTGACCTCAACGCCGACATCCGCACTGAGCAGGCTGGTTTCCAGGTTATCCAGGGTGTCACGGTCGATACTTTTTTTGCCGAGGAAAAAATCGGCCATGCTGTCACCCAGACTGCGCCTGGTTTTTGCCAGGCGGCTGGCAAGACTGTCTGCAGCGGAATCTGCAGGATTTTCCGTTGTCGAACCGTCTTCAACAGGTTTTTTGCGTTTACCAAAACCAAACATGGTGAATACAACAATGAGTAGAGTAAATGTGGCGGATATCCTATCATCGCATTGACTCAAGTAAAGGAGCCATTGGCTGAATTATGCGGATTTATATTACATTGGTTGCAGTGGCGACAGTGGTTATCGGTTTGACGCTTTTCGTGTTTCTGGACGACCGGCAGACTTATGATGACAAAACTGCTGAATCCGGTATTCAGTCCATGGTGCTTAAAAATGGGATGAAAATCATCGTGCAGGAGAATCGACGCGCACCGGTGCTGGTTACCCAGGTCTGGTACAAGGTGGGCGGCAGCTACGAGCACGATGGTATTACCGGAATCTCGCATGTGCTCGAGCACATGATGTTCAAGGGTACACCTGACATACCCGAAGGGAAATTTTCGGAAATTATTGCGGCTCATGGCGGCAAGGAAAATGCCTTTACCAGCAAGGATTACACGGCCTATTTCCAGAGGATTTCCAATGATCACCTGGAGTTGTGCCTCAGCCTCGAGGCAGACCGTATGCGTAATTTGTTACTCAGCGAAGAGGAATTTAACAAGGAAATAGAAGTAATCAAGGAAGAGCGCCGCTTGCGCACGGATGACAAGCCTACTGCGCTGACTTATGAACGATTCAATGCAGTGGCTTTTACCAATAATCCATACCGGCAGCCAATTATCGGCTGGATGGAAGATCTTGAAACCATGGAAATAGAGGATCTTCGCAAATGGTATAACACCTGGTATGCACCGAATAATGCGACCCTGGTCGTGGTCGGTGATGTTCGTGCCAGAGAGGTATTTGCTCTGGCGAAGGAATATTTCGGTTCCCTCAAACCCGCCGATATTCCTCAGTTCAAGCCGCGCAAGGAGGCCAGGCAGTATGGTATTCAGCGCATCGAGGTCAAGGTGCCGGCACGGGTGCCATTCGTGATCATGGGTTACAAGGTGCCGGTGTTGAAGACGGCTGAAAACGTGGATGATGTCTATGCGTTGGAGCTGTTATCGGGTTTGCTTGATGGCGGCAGCAGTTCGCGCTTTGCAAAAAACCTGGTGAGAGGCAGCCAGATCGCAACCAGTGTCAGCGCCGGTTACAATATATATGCTTTGCATGACAGCCTGTTTACCCTGTCTGCGATACCCGCCAACGGCACCACTATTGATGCCATGGAAGCAGCAGTTATTGAGCAGATAAAAGCGCTACAGGACCAGCCGCCGACACAGGATGAGCTGGCCAGAGTAAAGGCCCAGGTCGTTGCTGCTTCGGTTTATGAGCAGGATTCAAGTTTCTACCAGGCGATGAAAATCGGCATCATGGAAACGGTCGGTCTCGGCTGGAAGACCAGGGATGAGTATGTTGAGCGGATTAATGCAGTAACAGCAGAGCAGGTTCAGGCTGTCGCTCAAAAATACTTCATTGAAACTCAGCTCACTGTTGCTGAACTTATACCGCAAGCTACGGATTACCGGCCGCCGGCAGAAGACAACTTGATTCAGGGAGACAGTGGTGCGCATTAAATACTTGCTTTTCAGTGCATGTTTAATGCTGATTTCGATGTCGGCAGGCAACGT
>JASFVM010000008.1:0-21837 GCA_050049835.1 Gammaproteobacteria bacterium | reverse complement strand
TCAGTTGATCGATATTACCGGTGAAAAGATGCAACTGGTCCATGACGGTCCGACCTTTGCCGAACCGCACGACTGTATCATTGTCCGTGCTGATATCGTCAATCCGGATTCGGTCTGGACCAAGGGAGACCCGATGTGGGCCGATGTCAGTGCCCAGGCGAAGAAGGACGGTATCGAACTCGGGCTCGACTCCAAGGTCATACGTGACGGCAACAAGGTACGTGTTTATATGTGGTCGATTGCACCTAACTTCAGCATGGAAAAATTCAGTGTCAAGCAAGGTGATGAGGTCACGGTTATTATCAGCAACAGTGATTCGATTGACGATTTGACGCACGGATTTACCCTGGCCAATTACGGCATAGCGATGGAAATCTCGGCGCAGGCAACATCGTCGGTGACCTTTGTCGCGGATCGTCCCGGCGTTCACTGGTTCTACTGTCAATGGTTCTGCCATGCACTGCACATGGAAATGCGCGGCCGCATGCTGGTGGAACCCGCTTAGGCCCGTCCTCTGCGTGACAGCCCCGCTGCAGCGTCACATTCCGCCCGCGAGTAAATTGCTCGCGGGTGGTCTGCTTATGGCTGCTTTGATTTCATTGCCACCGCTGGCAGCTCAAGAACGACAGGTCGAACCGGGTGCCGGTACGCTGCAGGCGGCTATCGACAAGTCCATGGATGGTGATACCCTGCTGCTTAAGGCAGGCACATATTCCGGCTCAGTTAACGTGACTCGCAGCCTGGTTTTGCAGGGTGGTGATGGCAGCGTGGTCGACGGTGAAAATTCCGGTCACGTGATTAAAGTGACGGCACCGGATGTGGTAATCAGGAACCTGGTCATTCGGCACTCGGGCGACAACCTGATGGATGAGAACAGTGCTGTTTTTGTTACTGAACAGGCCGACCGGGCCCGGATAGAATCCAATCGGCTGGAGGACAACCTGATCGGTATCTATCTGAAAGGACCGGAAGCGACTGTTGTCAGCCACAACGTCATTATCGGCAGCCGCAATCATCGCATCAACGATCGCGGCAATGGAATTCATCTGTGGAATTCACCGGGGTCGAATGTCACGGACAATGACATTCGCTATGGTCGTGATGGTATTTATGTCACCACCAGCCGTAATAATCTGTTCAGTGGAAACCGTATGCGTGATTTACGTTTTGCGGTTCATTACATGTACACCCACGACAGCGAAGTGAGCAACAATGTCTCGATCAATAATCATGTCGGTTATGCATTGATGTTTTCAGACCGCATCCAGGTAAAAAACAACCGCTCGCTGGGTGATCACGAACGCGGCCTGTTTTTCAACTTTGCCAATTATTCCATGATTGACGGCAACCGGGTCAGCGGTGGCGCCGAAAAATGTGTTTTTATCTATAACGCCAACTTCAACCGCTTTACTCACAACTTGTTCGAGGACTGCCGGGTCGGCATCCATTTCACCGCCGGATCGGAAAAAAACGAAATATTCCTGAATGCGTTTATCAATAACCGCACCCAGGTTAAATACGTGGGCACCCGCTACATAGAATGGTCAAAAGACGGCGTCGGCAACTACTGGAGTGACAACCCGGCTTTTGATATCGATGGTGATGGCATCGCCGACCAGTCCTACAAACCCAACGATCTTGTCGACCAGATCCTGTGGCGTCATCCTATGGCCAAGCTTCTGCTTAACAGCCCGGCGCTGCAGATACTCAAATGGGCGCAGTCCGAGTTTCCCGGCATCCATCCCGGCGGTGTGACCGACACCGCACCGTTGATGTTACCCGCCCGGGTTGATGCGGCCGCTGCCGCCGACTCCTCCATCAATACTTCAGATGGCTGAATCATGAGCTCAGAGCGCAAGGATGTCATATCGTGCCGGGCGGTACGCAAGGACTACGGGCGTGAAACCGTGCTGTCTGATGTTGATTTCACTGTTCATGCCGGTGAGTGCGTGGTGCTGGTCGGACACAACGGCGCAGGCAAGACCACGTTGATGAAACTGATGCTGGGACTCACCCGGCCTACCTCCGGCTCGATCGAGGTGCTGGGCGGCAATCCGGCACTCGGTGCGGCCGTAAAGCAGCATCAGACACTGGGCTATCTGCCTGAAAGCGTGGCGTTTTACGATGCGATGAGTGGTCGCGAAGTGCTGACGTTCTATGCACGACTGAAAGGTGTTTCAGGCAGTGAATGCGACAGACTGCTGCACCTGGTCGGTCTCGATAATGCCGCAGCAAGGCGCGTGGGTACCTATTCAAAAGGCATGCGCCAGCGACTGGGGCTGGCCCAGGCCATGCTCGGAGAGCCGCAACTGCTGTTTCTCGACGAGCCGACCACTGGCCTTGATCCTTCGCTGCGACACCATTTCTACCAGTTGATCGAATCGCTGCACAGGAACGGCACCACTTTCGTTCTTTCTTCACATGCACTGAGCGAGGTTGAAGCCAGGGCCGACCGTTTTGTGATGATGAAAAACGGGGTCGTGATTGCCGGTGGTACGCTCGATGAACTCTACCAACAGGCGTCCCTGCCGGTGCGGATGCGTATTATGGTTACGCCGGGCAGGGCAGGCCAGGTGGCCGAACGGCTGGGTTCCGATGTCCAGATCGGCACACTGAATAATCATGGCCTGAACCTGTCCTGTGCTACAGACGAGAAAATGCAGCTGCTCCGGCGCATAACGGCACTCGACGAGCACGTGCATGATATTCAGATCATGCCGCCAAGACTGGACGAACTCTACAGTTACTTCATGAACCGGGAGACGCCGTCATGAATATACTGTGGCAACTGGCACTGAAGGAACTGCGTGATGGTCTGCGCAACCGCTGGATAGCGGCAGCCATCATTGTGCTTGCGGCGCTGGCATTGGCGCTTTCGCTGCTGGGCTCGGCGCCCACCGGCTCGCTACGCGCCAGTGCGATGGACATCACAGTGATCAGCCTGGCCAGTCTGAGTGTCTACCTTGTGCCGCTGATTGCACTGATGCTGTCTTTTGATGCGCTGGCAGGGGAGCTAGAGCGCGGCACGATGATGCTGCTTTTGACCTACCCGGTAAAACGCTGGCAGGTCATCATCGGCAAGTTCATCGGGCACGTGATGATTCTGTTCATAGCCATCGTGGTGGGATACGGTGGCACAATACTGGTCATGATCCTGCTGACCGGCATCAGCAGTGAAGGCTGGCAGGCCTATGTCGTCATGATGGCCACTTCACTGCTGCTTGGCGCGGTCTTTATTGCGCTGGGTTACCTGGTCAGCGTGCTGGTGAAAGAGCGGGCGACGGCCGCCGGTGCAGCAGTCGGCCTGTGGCTGCTTTTCGTTGTCGTCTATGACCTGATGTTGTTTGGCGTGCTGGTGCTGGATGAAGGCCAGGTGATCGGTCAACAGCTGTTCTCGATCCTTTTGCTGGTCAGTCCGACTGATACCTACCGCATCCTCAACCTGAGCATGTTCGAGGGTGTCAGCGAGGCGGCAGGAATAGCGAGCGTGGCCAGTGAAGCATCGATAAGTGGTGCGCTGCTGTTCGGCGTTATGTTGTTATGGATACTGTTGCCGATAACGGCAGCACTGGCAGTGTTCCAGCGCAGGGAACTGTAACTTTTAACCTGATTGGAAATGCAATAATGAAAGCAATGTTCAGATCTGGCCTGCTGCTGGTTGCTTTATCGCTGCTGGCATGTGAAAAAAACCAACCCGCAGTTGAGATGCCGCCTGCACAAACACTGACGCGCGCTGCCAATGGCTATTATTGCCTGATGACTGTCGTCAATCACAGCGGACCCAAGGGACAGATTATTCTCGACGACCGGGCGCAGGCCCTGTGGTTTACTTCAGTGCGGGATACTATTGCCTTTACCTTGTCGCCTGAGGAGCCGAAGAATATTGCAGCGATTTATGTCAATGATATGGCAGAGGCCGATTGGGATGACCCGGGAGCCGATAACTGGATCGACGCACGCGAGGCCTGGTACGTCATTGGCAGTGGACACGCGGGTGGCATGGGGGCACCGGAAGCAGTACCGTTTTCGACAAAGCAGCAAGCCGACTTGTTCGTCGATCAGCACGGTGGTAAAACTTATACATTCAGCACGATTCCTCCGGATTACATAACAGGCACATCCGGTGATTCCTGAATAAAAAGGGGACAGTCCCCTTTATCCTGATGCAATCGTACATGCCACATCTGATACACCTGCTGCTGACATTATTGATGATGTCACTGTTGAACGCCTGTGATCAAAACAGCGGCCATGCTGAGGATGCAAAGCTGGGTACAGTAACCATACAGGCATGGGCCCATGCGGGACAGGCGGCAGAAAGACAGGTATTAACACACCAGGTCGAGCAGTTTAATCAACAAACGGACAACATTGAAATCAAACTCACGTTCATTCCCGAGCGTGATTACAATGCGCAGGTGCAGGCAGCCGCGCTGGCCGGTGATCTACCCGATATTCTCGAATTTGATGGTCCCTATCTCTATAACTATATCTGGCAGCAGCATTTGCTGCCACTGGAATCCCTGTTACCTGCGACGTTGATCGATGATTTGCTGCCTACCATTGTGCTGCAGGGAACCTATGGCCGGCATTTATATTCTGTTGGTGTGTTTGATTCGGGCCTGGGCCTGTATGCCCGCAAAAGTGCATTAAGCAGGATTAATGTTCGCATCCCTCAAACTGCTGCCGATGCCTGGCGCATCGAAGAGTTTAACCAGATCCTGGACAAACTGGCGCAGCATGATGACGATGGTGCTGTGCTGGATCTGAAACTCAATTACAGCGGTGAATGGTTCACTTACGGGTTTTCACCGGTGCTGCAATCTGCAGGAGCTGATTTGATCAATCGTGACAGCTATCAAAACAGCAACGGCATACTCAACAGCAAGCCCGGGATAGTCGCTCTGACACATGTACAGGACTGGATTCAGAATGGTCGTGTTGATCCCAACCTGGATGATGCTGCTTTTGTTGCCGGACGTGTTGCCCTGTCATGGGTGGGGCATTGGGAATATTCACGTTACAGGCAAGCCTGGCAGGATGATCTTGTCATCGTGCCGCTGCCTGATTTTGGCCAGGGCAGCAAGACCGGGCAGGGCTCGTGGAACTGGGGCATAACGACGAACTGTCAACGGCCGGAAGCCGCGGCTGAATTTCTCCGCTTTCTGTTGCAACCAGATCAGGTGCTGGCCATGAGCGATGTCAACGGTGCCGTGCCCGGCACACGCAGTGCCGTTGCACGCTCAGTAACATATGGAGAAGATGGCGAATTGCAGTTATTCACCGATCAGATAATGCAGGGCGTTGCCGTGCCGCGCCCGCGAACACCCGCTTATCCGATCATTACCACGGCCTTCCAGCAAGCCTTTCAACAGATTCGTAATGGTGCTAACGTTAAACAGTCTCTGGATACGGCAGCAAAAACAATCGACCGGGATATTCGTGATAATCAAGGCTACCCGTTTCTGACTGAATAATGTCATCGCAACCCGATAAACCGGCGATGCAGGATACGGCCGTTGCCTGGGTTTTTATCCTGCCCGCATTAGCCGGCCTGTTGTGTTTTGTGTTATTGCCATTCGTGCTGGCACTGGTACTCTCCTTTACCAATCTTCGCCTGGGCTCACCGTTGCCAACCGGGTTTATGGGCTGGACACAATACCAGCGTCTCTTCTCTGATGACGCCTTTTTACACGCTTTAGGCAATAACACGTTATTCGCATTGATAGTCGTGCCGTTACAAACAGTTCTGGCATTGATGCTGGCGCTGTTGATCAACCAGCCACTGCGCGGAATGACTGCTTTTCGCTCGCTGTTTTTTATGCCCGTGGTTTTCCCGCTGTCGCTGGTGTCGGTGGTATGGATATTATTGCTGGCTCCCGGCCCACAAGGCACCATCAACAGTATTCTGGAATTCATTACGCTGGGCGCCTGGCAACCGCGTGATTTTTTACATGATACGTCGCTGGCATTGCCCGCCATCACCTTGACCTCCATCTGGCAAGGCGTTGGTTTTCAGATGGTCATCCTGCTGGCCGCTTTGCAGTCGATACCGTCAGAACTCTACGAAGCCGCAAAAGTTGACGGCGCCAGTCAGCGGCAGCAGTTCATGTTTATTACATTGCCGCAGTTACGCAATGCTTTGATTTTCGTGGTACTGGTGACCACGATCCTGGCTTTTCGCCTGTTTGACCAGGTGCAGATCATGACCCAGGGTGGACCACAGCATGCGACCACCACGGTGATGTATGAAGCGGTTAATGCGGCTTTTGCCGGCCAGCAGGTCGCCAGGGGCGCTGCCATGACAGTGGTGTTCTTTATCATTGTTCTGTCACTAACCCTGCTGCAGCGTTATGCCGTCAAACACGAAAAGGTCATTGAATGAGAACAAAACGAACGCTGACTTCCTTGTACGTATACAGTCTGCTGCTTGGGGTGTCGCTGATTTTTCTCATCCCTGTATGGATGATGCTGGCGGGCAGTTTTAAACCCGATGACCAGGTGTTGCTGGAAGCGGGTACGCTGCGTGGTTATTTTCCTGCGCATATAAGCCTGCAGAATTACCAGGATGTATTCAATCGCGTGCCGTTCCTGCGTTATCTGTTCAATTCCCTGTTGATCACTTCGCTGATTGTTATTAGCGGATTGCTGGTCAACTCGCTGGCCGGATATGCGCTGGCGCGTCTGCGCTGGCCGGGACGTGACCGGATTTTGCTGGTCATTATTGCGCTGATGATCATCCCGTTGGAGGCAATAGCAGTGCCGCTGTTTTATGAGGTCACTTTGCTGGGCTGGCGTGATACCTACCTGGTACAGATCGTGCCGTTTATTGCCAACGCCTTTTCCATTTATCTGTTTTACACGTTTTTCCTGGGACTACCCAGGGAGTTCGAAGAAGCGGCACGTATCGACGGCGCAGGGCCATGGCGTATTTTTTTCAGCATTGTGGCACCCAACGCCAGACCCGTGTTTGCCACCGTGGCGATTCTCACTTTTTTAACGCAATGGGGTTCGTTCCTGTGGCCCCTGATGGTTACCCACAGTGAAGATGTACGCCCGCTGCCATTGGGAATAGCAGCATTCTATACCTTGCCGCCGTTGCAATGGGGCGATATTTTTTCCTTCGGTGTGATGATGGTTTCCCCGGTATTACTGGTATTCATTGTTTTTCAGCGCTGGTTTGTTCAAGGGGTGGCAACAACCGGAGTCAAGGGATAGGACGGATTAATGGCCAGAGTTGTATTTGATAATGTGAGCAAACGCTTTGATGATGATTCACTGGCGCTGCAGAATTTCAGCCTGACTATAGAGGATGGTGAAATGGTGGTGCTGGTGGGGCCATCCGGTTGCGGGAAATCAACAGCACTGCGTATTCTTGCCGGACTGGAGCATGTATCTGCGGGCGATATAATCATTAACGACCGGGTTGTTAATCACACCACACCGCAGCAACGCAATGTCGCGATGGTATTTCAGAATTATGCCCTCTATCCCCATATGAGTGTACGCGCTAACCTGGAATTTCCGTTACGCATGGCACATGTACCAACGGATTCAATCAAGGAGAAGGTGGCTGCCATTGCCGACATACTGAATTTATCAGAACTGCTCGAGCGCAGGCCGAATCAGTTATCCGGTGGACAACGTCAACGTGTTGCCATGGGTCGCGCGCTGGTACGTGACCCCAGCGTATTTTTACTCGATGAGCCGTTATCGAATCTGGACGCAAAGCTACGCGCACAGATTCGGGCCGATATTGCTCGCTTGCAGCAACGCCTGCATAAAACCACACTGTATGTTACCCATGATCAGGTTGAAGCAATGACACTGGGAGACAGGGTGGCTGTGATGAACGCCGGCAACATACAACAGGTCGGGACACCGGATGAGCTTTATCAGCACCCGCATAATACATTTGTGGCAAAGTTTATCGGCAGTCCAGGCATGAACATCATTCCTTCCGTCGTTCTGGATAAAAGCGAGCAGGGCATCAAGGTTGCTATCGGTAAACAGGAGATTGATTTGTCTCGTTTGTGCCACGGTAACGATGCAGCCATCAAACAATACACAGGCAGGGAAATCTATCTTGGCATCAGGCCTGAAGCATTCACTTGCTCAGCGGAGGCAGGCTGCGCTGCGATCAGGATTAAAACAGAATCCGTCGAGTTTCTTGGTCATGAATCACTGGTTTACTTCAGGCTGGCGGAAACAGGAGATAATCAGCCGGACATAACCCTGATTGCCCGCATTGCTGGCAAGCTTGATGATTCTAGTCGTAGTGAGGAAGTATTTTATACCAAGCCTGGTTCGCTATATCTGTTCGATAACAGCGGACATGTAATCGGGTAATTAATTTAATTAAAGGGGATATGATTAAACAGGACAAACTCTTTAGCCGGATATCAGAAATCATGTATCAAGAACGAAAGGCACCTTTTTTAATACATCATGTTCGATAAGAATAACTGGCAAGCTGCGCTGGCAAACGGATTTGAACTGCAAAGTTCAGGCACTACCGGTGAGCCCAAGCGCATCTTTCAGACACCGGCGAAGTTACTGGCCGCCAACAAGGTTGCTGTCGCTGCACAGAACATCAATGCACAAAGCCGGATATTAACGGTCTGCCGTATGACACACGCCGGCGGACTGCTGGCGCAAACTTTACCGGCATGGAGTGTGGATGCCCATGTCGATATCATGCCGTTCAACGCCTTTACTTTCTACCGGGATATAAAAGGATACACGCACACCCATCTTACCCCGATGCATTGCCGGTTGTTGATGCTGACCAAGAACTTCAACACGCTGGATCTGGGCGGTGTGTTCGTTACCTGTGGCAGTGAAAGTGTTCCTTTTGACATTATCGAGGCGTTTGTCGAGCGCGGCGCCGAGTTTATGTGTAACTGGGGCATGACCGAGATCGGCCCTGTCACGATCAATACTGTGTTCGACACGCTGGAGAAAGTTAAACAGTATCGCGAGCAGGCTCTGGCTGAAGGCACACTTCTGGGCGACCGCTATTATTGTGAATACAAAGTTGTTGATGATGAGCTCTGGGTACGTGGGGATGTCTGTGTTTATGATGACTGGTTTAATACGCAAGACCTGGTTGCACTCAATGAGCAGGGTGCCATGTACCATCTGGGGCGAAGCCAATAATCAAAGACCCAGACTTCCTGATTAGTCTTTGCCTGCCTCGGGCCTGATTACATAAATCCTGCCACTGTCTGTTGAAAACCAGATCCAGCCCCGGGGGCCTGCTGCCAGCGCGCGGATGCGTTCATCGAGGTTGGTTAACAGGCGTTCTTCGGCGACGGCTTCACCTTTTTCATTCAGAGTAACCCGGTTGATATGCCTTAACTTGAGCGCACCGGCAAACAGGTCACCGCCCCAGGCGGGGAAGGCGTTGCCGGAATAAAGCAGTAAGCTCCCTGGTGCTATCGAGGGCGTGTATTGCTTGACGGGCTGTTCCATGCCTTCACGGTGAGTGCCTTCACCGACAGCTAAAGGTCCCCAGTATTCCTTGCCATAGGAGATCACCGGCCAGCCATAATTACGACCAGGCAGAACAAGATTGATTTCATCGCCGCCGCGCGGACCATGTTCTATTAACCACAGCCGCTTATGCTCAGGATCGTAAGCCATGCCTTGTGGGTTGCGATGACCGTAGCTCCATATTTCGGGCAGCACATCATCGCGACCGATAAAGGGATTATCTTCGGGGATGCGGCCATCACGGTATAAACGCATGACACTGCCGGCATGGTTAGTGAGGTCCTGTGAGTTGGGCCGCTCGCCACGATCGCCCACGCCGAAGTAGACATGGCCTGTTTCATCAAAGGCAATACGGCTGCCAAAGTGATAACCGGTATCGGTAGCGGAGAGTGTTTCAAGCAAGTCCTGCCATTGCACCAGTTTGTTATCTTTTAACCGGGCACGGGCCAGTACAGTGACACCTTCGTCATGCCTGTTACGTACGAAGGTAAAGTAAATCCAGTCGCCGGGGGTGAAGTCGGGAGGCACGGCGACATCCAGCATACCACCCTGGCCCTCTGCAAACACATCAGGTGCGCCCTGCAAGGGTGTGAGCGTTTTGCTCCGGGTATCGAACAGTTTGATCTTGCCCTCACGCTCGGTGATCAGCAGCCGGGTATCCGAGATGAAAGTCATGCCCCAGGGAATACCCAGGCCCTCGATGACATTTTCCAGAACGAAACTGACTTTCCCGCTTTTGATGCGTTGTGGTGAATCGGCATTGCTCGCTAGCGGCAGCAACGCGATCAGACAAACTGCGAGGGTAATCTGTTTCATATAGCCTCCTCGTGTGAACATATCACAATGGCTGTTGACGATGGCACTATAGCAATATCAGAGCTGAAGGGATTAAATAGCATATACATGACCTTGAGCTGGTAAATCATCGGTTCGAATCAAACGTAGAGTGACTTCAGGAGGCAATCATGTCCAGTCTTGAGACACATTATACTGCCAGTGATATCGAGGCCAGGATTCTGGCGGGTCTGCGCGCGGCGGGATTGAATCCGCAGCAACACCTGTCTCCCGAGGACCTTGGCGCGCTCGATCATTTCCATACCGGCGGCCTGCAGGCTTCATGCGACTTGCTGGCAATGGCTGACATTCGCCCGGAAAACCGCGTTCTCGATATCGGGGCCGGTCTCGGTGGCTGTGCCCGGTTGCTTGCTTCCAGAACCGGTTGTCATGTCGACTGTGTTGAATTGTCATCCGATTATTGCACGGGTGCAGTGTTGCTCAACCGTATGACCGGTCTAGATCATCAGGTCAAGGTGCACCAGGGCAGTGCCCTCGACCTGCTATTTGCCGATGAAACGTTTGATGTTGTCTGGATGCAAAATGTCGGTATGAACATCGCTGACAAACTGAAGCTCTACAGCGAGGTCGCTCGGGTACTCAAACCCGATGGACGTTTCGTTTTCCAGGAAGTTACGGCTGGAAACATTGCAGCGTCTTACTTCCCGCTGCCATGGGCCACTGAGCCCGCCGACAGCACCCTTGTTACTGCCGATGAAATGTGTGCAATTCTCGGCACCTGCGGTTTCGTTGATGATGTGTTTGAAGATGTCAGCGATGCTCAATTCAGTACGAACGTTGCCAATTCCACGCCATCGTCGCAGGGACAACTGAGTTTGACCGTATTCGTCGACAACCTCGGGGAAAAGGCCGGAAACGCACGACGCAGTCTCGAAGAAGGGCAGATCCGCTATGTCCGGGGTGTCTTCCGGGTGAATTGAATAATCATATTTATTCCACACCATATCGAGAACAGGCGTTGAAACCGATCCGGCACGGCAGGGTCTGGCACTGCCAGTGCAAACGACTTAGCTACATAATTTGACACATATCAATACCGATTCTAAACAGCGGCCTTAATCTATCTGCCTGTTTACTATTCCGCGCCTGGTTAACATGGCAATTCCTGCGCACGGCCAATGGAATAGAACTACTTTCTTACAAGCAATTGATTAAATTCAAGGAGAACATACATGAAATTAACAAACAAGATAATCATCAATGGACTGTCTGCTCTGCTCGCGGCAGGATTATTGCTGTCAGGCTGTGCGCAGAATGAAGCCATGGTTGAAGATGAGGAGCAAATCACCCGGGTAGAGGTCGTTCGCGGTGAAAGTTCCGGCATCATTGCTGAACTCGATGTCGTGGGCGCATCAATGTTCGAGTTCGACAGTGCGGAACTCAACCAGGATGGCAAGGACACTATTGACGCCTTTCGCAAGAGTCTTGGGCCGGAGCTTACCGACGCGTACCGGGTACTCATTGTTGGCCACACTGACAATTCAGGTGACGTACGCTACAACATGTGGTTATCCAGGGAACGCGCCGAGAGTGTAGCTGAGTATCTCATTGAAGCGGGTGCGGACAAGGACAAGATACGCACAATGGGTATGGGACCTTATGACCCGATCGCCTCCAATGATACGCGTGAAGGTCGAATCCAGAATCGACGCGTTGATGTTTATGTTGTCGCTGAGGTCAGAGCCCTGGACCTGATGGAGTTTCCAAGCGTTGCCTTGTTTGCCCGTAAAAGTTCCACGTTAACCGATGAGGGCAAAGCTTTTATTGATCAAAATATCGAGACGGCGAGAGACATGTTCAAGCGTGCGACGTATATCGAGATTGTCGGTCATACTGACAACAAGGGTAACGATGAAGACAACATGAAGCTTTCGCTGGCACGCGCCAATGCAGTACGTGACTACCTGATCAGTCAGGAAGTTCCATCGTACAAGATGCTGGCTACCGGCGTAGGCGCGACCATGCCTGTTGCCAGTAACGATAGCGCGGAAGGCCGTGCAAAGAACCGTCGCGTACAGGTTCTGATTCTGGGACGCACAAAGGAATAGCCCTTCAACCGCGATCCGCGCAGACACCTCCTGCCCGCGGGCGGGAGGTGCCTGTATTCAGGGCGGCCTGTCTCTGCGGCGACAGGGCAGCTGCGTGTATCAACGCGAAGATGCAAACTGGAAAGCGCAGGGAAAACATGACGGCAGCGGCTATCAGCAACACACCTGAAGCATGGCGGTGTTTCAGGTATGATGGCCTGAACCGGCGGCATATCGATGCGGCCGTCATTGACAATATTATTACAGTAGTCACCTGAATGCTGGTCAGGCCAGACAATGATTCGCATAAGGATATAACGTGAACCCAAAACCTGTATTACTGGCTATCTTCGACGGTTTCGGCCTCAATCCCAGCCGTGCACACAATGCCTGGGCGCAGGCACGTACACCCCATCTCGACCATTATTTTGCATCCTACCCGCACACGGTATTACAGGCTTCGGGCAGGGCCGTTGGTTTACCTGACGGGCAATTCGGTAATTCCGAAGTCGGTCACCTGACGCTCGGCTCGGGCCGTGTGCTGGAACAGGACCTGGTGCGCATCGCCAATGCCATCTACGGCGGTACTTTTGAACAGCAGCCTGCATGGCAATCCATTATCGATGGCGCCAGGCGTATTCACCTCGTCGGTATGATCTCGGACGGTGGTGTGCACGCCCATATCGAGCATCTGAAAGGCATCCTCGCGTTATTGCGTCAGACCGAAATCGAGCCGGTGATCCACATGATCACCGATGGCCGTGATACCGCGCCCAGGGCTGCGCTGGAGTATCTTGATGTGATCGAGGAAACGCTCGCCGGCATCGGGCGCGGTTCGATCGCCACCGTCAGCGGCCGCTATACCGCGATGGATCGTGCGAAACACTGGGACCGCACCGAACGCGCCTGGCAAGCAATGGTGCTCGGCCAGGGGTTTACTGCCGAGACGGCGCGCGAGGCCATTGAGGAGGCATACGCCCGAGGCGAAGGTGATGAGTTCATCCAGCCCACGGTCATTGTTGGCCACGGCGGCATCGGCAGTGATGAACCGGTGCTGTTTTTCAATTTCCGCAGCGATCGCATCCGCCAGCTGACAGCTGCTTTCGGAATTGAAAGCTTCGATGCCTTCGAACGTAATGGCATCTGCCTGCGCGATATCGTCTGCATGACCGAGTACGATGCGACTTTTCCGTTCCCGGTCCTGTTCCCGTCTGAAATGCCGAAACAGGTGCTCGCCGAGATCATCAGTGATGCCGGTCTGGCGCAGTTACACTGCAGCGAGACCGAAAAATTCGCCCATGTCACCTATTTTTTCAATGGCGGTCGTGAACCGCCGTTTCCGCTGGAAGACCGCATCATCGTACCGTCTCCCGAAGTCGCGACCTACGATATCCAGCCCGAAATGAGCGCGTCGAAAATTTCAGATCAACTGATCGCAGCGATCCAGAGTGACCAGTATGCGTTTATTGTCACCAATTTCGCCAATGCCGATATGGTTGGTCATACCGCACGTCGCGAGGCCATTATCCGTGCCGTCGAGACGCTTGATCTCGAAAGTCACCGCGTGTTCCGGGTGGCACTGGAACAGGGCTGGCGTATATTGCTCACAGCCGATCATGGTAATTGCGACGAAATGATCAATCCGAATACCGGTGAAGCCCATACCCAGCATACCGAATACCCGGTACCTTTTCTTATCATGGGCGAGGGGCCGGTACGTCTGAGCACCGGCCGTGGCCTGGCAGACATTGCACCGACGATACTGGAACTTCTGGGTATACCGCAACCACGGGCGATGACCGGGCGCAGCCTGATCCTGAAGAAAGGCCGGCTATGAGACGGGGAAAGTTATGAATAATGAACACGATCACATTTCGGTGCTGGCACTGAATCCTGCAGTTGATATAAGTTATGAAATCTCGCAATTGCTGGAATACCAGAAAGTGCGTGCCAGTCAGACCTGGTATCACCCGGGCGGCAACGGTATCAATATTTCCCGTGCGCTGCTTGAACTTGCTGTGCCGGTAACCTGTTGCAGTATCATCGCCGGCGAAAGCGGCGATCTGTTGCTGAAACTGCTCGGTGACTCGCTGGGTGACAGACTCAGATGGTTTCGGGTACCGGGCGAGACACGCCTGAATACCACCATCCTGCAACACAGCCCGCCTGGCCAGTTTGAAATTACCAGCATCGGACCTGAAATTCCGTCCGATGTGCTGGATGAGGTCTGTGACTGCTTTCTAAAGTCAGCCGGCAAGGGCATCACGGTACTGAGCGGGCATCTGCCACCGGGCGTGCCGGTCAACATCTACCAGCGACTGGTCGAACGCGTCAACGGGCAAGGCGGCAGGGCGGTCGTTGATTCACACAGTGAGGCACTGCAACTGGCGATCGAAGCAAAGCCCTGGCTGGTTCGCTTGAACCGCTACATACTCGAAATGTTAATGAAACGGCGTATGGATACCGTTGAGGATACCGCCGAGGCCGCGCGCATGATCCAGCAGCAGGGTATAGAATTCGTCTGTGTTTCCCTTGGTCATGAAGGTGCGGTGCTGGTAGATGCGAACAACAGTTACCACTGTGAAGCACCAAAGGTACACAAGCAGTCCACTGTTGGTTGCGGTGACTCACTGGTTGCCGGTCTGATTACCGCGGCCCACAAGGGCGAGACTCCGGAGCAAATGCTGCGTCTTGGAGTCATTTGCGGCAGTGCCACTGCGTCCCATCCGGGCACGGAGCAGTTCAGCTATGATGAACTCGAAGCACTGAGCAGTGATATCGAAGTGACACAACTGAATGTTTAGCACGAACAAACGATATTAAAGATGTAGTCGTCTTTTCTTTAGTGGAGTTAAAAATCATCGGCAGGCAATCATGAAGAGTGAAAGCGACAAGCTTAAGCAGCGTATGAAAGAAGCGGGCATCAAAGGCACGCCTGAAGCATTGCTGCGTTTCATAAATCAAGGCCTGGAACGGCATCAGATCGATGCTGATGCAACCGATGCTGCTGTTGCGCTTGTTGCCGAGCTACAGGGTGCCCTGCTCGATGGCGTACGCCGCAAGGACATCGGCAAAATCGTGCGCAAGCACCTGGGTACGAAGAAGCTCATTCATCCTGAAATACGGGCCAGTAAGATCCACATGGGGGACCCGATCTATAGCATCATGCTGTTTCACATTCTTGATGGCAGTAACTACGAGGTGACGATCGAAGAGATTCGCAATGAACTGCGTCATATGGATGACCGCTACAGTCATGCCGCTGCCGAACTGCTCTACGATGAATTGAAGCCGCATGTGCAAAGAACAGTCGACCTGGTAAACAAGTTCAACAAGCTGAATGCATAAACACGAACTTGGCTCTGTGCACTGCGCGATACTGCATAACTGACGTCAGCTTCGGATTAATCGTAGCGACGGGCGCTGAGTTTCTCCCCAAAATAGGCATATACTTCGTCAACGGTACGCGGTGCACAATCCTGTGGATGGAAGATGCCGCGGTTACTGCTTGCTGCCATGGGAAACAGTTCGACCGCATGGGTGCCGGGATGTTTTTCCAGCGATTGTATAAAAGTAATGGCTCCGTCGGCACCCAGGAAGTGGGTCAGGTAGAGATCGATGTCTGTGGGTTCACGGTCGAACGTGCGCGCCAGTCTCTGCTCGTTATCACGTACCGTTTCCGCAGCCATCATTGCCGACAGGCGGGGATTCTTGCGCAGCGCGAGCAGGTGCTGTTGCAGCGATGGCTCTCGAACAACGGGTCGCTGGTAACCATTCCGGGTCTGGTAGTACTCGATCTGTGCTGCGTAGTCGGCAACCAGGCCATACCTGGCGCCGTGCTTCTTCAGGGTATTCAGCCAGGTGTCGCGGGTAAACTGATAGAGGCCGGTTGCTGACGATGTGGACGCCTCGCTCGCGGGTTCGAAGTTGCTCTCGGTGGCGGCCAGTGTCATCAGGTAGGAGAAGTCCACGCCTGTGCGCACACTGCTCAAACGGATGGCCGCAACGACACCGGGATCAATGCCGTACCTGGCGGCATCACGGCGTGCAAGCTCCGCGTAGGTTTCCATGATCACCGCAAGGTCAGCATCCTGCAACTGTTTACCGGAATCGGGCAGGTACAGGGCGCGGAACTCGGCGATAGCCCGGCGGGTGTGCGGCCCCTTGAAACCATCGGCGTCGCCGACGTCAAAGCCAAGTGTCAGCAGATGCTCCTGTTGCGATTTCACTACCGGGTCAAAACCATAATAGCGTTTGCCGGATTCCGGCTCAGCCATCACCAGCAACGGCCCCCATTGCTGTTCACTCGCTGTGCCGGCCAGGGCGTAACGGGTGCGCTTTTTGCCGGATCGCGGTGATGACTTCCTGTCACTGTCGGGCGTTTGCTGAGCGCGCACGGTCTGAATCGTATCCGCTGCGCTCATAACAGAGACGCCGGGCTGGCCATCGTATTTCACATTGCTTTGCGCGTTGTGAAAAACGTTGGGGAAGAGCAGGGCTGCGACGGCCAGGATGCTGACTGCGGTTTTATTTGCGCGGCTCCACAGGCTTTTCGAGGCAGCCTTTCGCCATGATGTCCGCAGGAGCTCCACCTCTTTATGAATACGCTCACGCTCGGCTTCGACTTCTGCAAGTCGCAGCTTCAGCCGATCGAGCCTCATACATTGTTTTTCAATCCGGTCTTGCATCGCGGTTTAACCATACTTAATTCAAACGACGTCCACCCCGGAAGGCGTGGTCACGTGGCCGAACCCTCAGGGGTAACCGATCGTGTTGATTACCAGCAGCCCCGATAATGCGTGGCTGTACTGGGTTATTACATGCAAGTTATGTACTAACTATTTACCATCCTCTATTAATCAATAAGATACGAATTATTCTTAATATTGAATATAGGATATAGTGTAAAATTATCGGTCAGAATTTATTGATTTCTTTACAGTTCCCGGTTGCAGCGACGGGGACGGGGGAAGGGACTGAATCGTGATCAATCATGAGATCGCCGGGGTGCAGTGCACGGTTTTAATCCCTGCTACCCTGGTGCACGGGGCAGTCCTGTAACAGGTCCCGATAGCGCAGTGATTTTCCGGATTTGAATCACCCCGCATATCATATTCACTTAACGGGGTTGTCTGCTTGAAATTAGATCTCCCATGACCTACAACACCTCTATTACGATGCATTTGTAAGGGTGAGCCTTGATTAAACTAAAACATATTGTTCATGGCGCTGTGGTTTCTGAAATTGAAATGGCCGAGGGAGATTTCTCCATCGGTCGTAACCATGGCAATAATTTACAGCTGGATGAAGGCGGGGTGAGCGGTAATCATGCAGTGATTACGCTAGTGGCTGACTCCTGTCTGCCGGAAATGTTCGATATCACCATCAGGGATCTGAACAGTACCAATGGCACTTATGTGAACAACAATGCGGTGAACGAACAGAAAATCGAACACGGCGACTACATTCGATTTGGTACTTATGAATACCGGTTGTTTGATGACCAGGCTGATTTTGGTACGCAAACTGAATATTACCTGCCTGAGGAATAGCCGCCACTAAGGGTTCAGTCCACTGTGCCAGGCATTGTCTACATTCGTTATTTCGTTATCCAGCCCCACAGCGCCGGCAATAATATTGTCGTCGCAAGCCCGTTCAGCCCCATCGCCAGTCCGGCAAACGCCGCCGCAACATCCCCCATATGAACTGCCCGCCCGGTACCAATGCCGTGTGATGCAGTGCCCATGGCCAGGCCCTGGGCCATAGGACTGGTAATGTGTAGCTTGTCCAGCAGCCAGGGACCAATGGTTGCGCCCAGAATGCCGGTGAGAATAACGACCACCGCGGTTAATGAGGGCAGGCCGCCGAGCTGTTCGGAGATGCCCATCGCGACCGGGGTAGTGACTGACTTGGGTGCAATGGAGACCAGGGCCTGATTACCGACGCCGCCCAGTTTGGCGATGAAGATGGCAGACAGTACCGCTGTCAGGGACCCCGTCAGTAATGATGCCGTCAGTGCAACGGGGTGGCGCTTCAGGCTGGACCACTGTCGATACAGCGGAATGGCCAGGGCGACCGTTGCAGGGCCGAGCATAAAATGGACAAACTGGGCGCCTTCGAAGTAAACATGGTAAGGGGTGTCGGTCAGTATCAGCACGGTGACCAGGGCCAGGACGGATAGCAGCACGGGGTTCATCCATGAGCGTTTGCCCGTACGTCGATAGAGCCAGCGCGCCAGTACGAAAATGCATACCGTCAATGTGAAATGTAATAGCGGGGTGGCACTTAGATAAACCCACAGACTGGCGACACGATCGTTCACTGTTGGTGTTCCTTGCCAGCCAGTCGCTGCATCATCAGGCCGGTGACAGCGATAGTCAGCACGGTGCTGACGATCAGTGAGGCACCTAAAGGCAGCCATTGTTCGCCGAGCAGGGTCAGGTGGGTCATGACGCCAACACCGGCGGGTACAAACAACAAGGATAGCTGCGCCAGTAATCCATTGGCCGTCTGCGCTAACGCCTCGGGTATGCTGCCGCGCAACATCAGCCCAAAGAAAAGGATGGCCATGCCAACCACGGGACCTGGCACGGGCAGAGCCAGTGCCAGCACGGTCAGTTCACCTGTCAGCTGGCAGAATAATAATACGGCGAGTGATTCAAGCACGGGCGTGATCCTCTTGATAATTAAAGGGGGCAAACCCCGTTAGCGACCAGATGTACTACCGGCCATATAGTTAACACTTTAGCCGGGTCTGATGATGCGTTTCAATCTTTCATCGACCACAGACAGTTGTCGTAGCCCGGATGCAGCGTCGCGGAGTCCGGGGTTTCCTGTATTTCGTTTCACTTCATACAGGCTACGATGTGATATGACGCAGTCATCTGTAAATGCTTTTATCGGGGATCCAGCATCTTAAGTCACCGGGTGCCTGCCTGCGCAGGCATGACACTTTCAGGATTATCGTAGTCCGGATGCAGTGTCGCGGAATCCGGGATTTCCTGTATTTCGTTTCACCCCACAGGCTACGGCACTATAAGGCACCGTCATCCCCGAATGTTTTTATCGGGGATCCAGCGACTTAAGACGCTGGAAGCCCGCCAGCGACGGCAAAACGATAATAATCACGCGAAGGCGCAGAGAAAAGCGATTTTAATGTGAAAACAAAACCCTTTGCGCGCCTGGCGCCTTGGCGAGAATTATGATCATTCATACTGTTTCATGTTCAAGCGTGTAGCCTGAATGCAGCGAAGCGTAATCCGGGGAAAACTTTACCCATGTGCCCCGGTTTGTACCCTGAGACACTGGATTCCCGCTCCCGCGTGAATGACGTTAATTTTCAGGCAGATCAATCAGGTGGTGAACTTGCCGCTGCGCACGCGCTCGACTTCCATCAGTTCGAGTTCGCGCGACCCTGAAACGATGACGTTCTCATCAAGCGCAAAATCCAGTGACGGATCATGGCGCTCGCAGGGTACTGCGTTCAGGATCGTCTTGATGGCATTCAGCCTGGCCAGGTGCTTGTCATTGGAACGCACCACCGTCCATGGAGCGTCGATCGTATGGCTGCGTTTCAACATCTCATACTTAACGTTGGTGAAATCGTCCCAGCGGTCCTGTGCCTGCAGGTCGACCTCGCTCAGTTTCCATTGCCGCAGCGGGTCCGTCTTGCGACGCTCGAACCGACGTGCCTGCTCATCCTTGGTGACACTGAAATAGAGCTTGACCAGGATGGTATCCTGCCGCACCAGGTCGCGTTCGAAACCCACGACACCGCGCATGAAGTCATGATATTCCTTTTCAGTGCAGTAATTGAAAACACGCTCGACCATGGCCCGGTTGTACCAGCTGCGGTCAAACAGCACGACCTCGCCGGCGCGTGGGAACTGTGACACGTACTTCTGGTAGTACCACTGGGTTTTCTGTTCCTCGGTCGGCTTGCCGAGTGCGACCACACGGTAGTGTTTCTCGTTCATGTAACGGGTGACCCGGCGAATGGTGCCGCCCTTGCCGGCGGCATCGCGGCCTTCGAACAGGATAATCATGCGCCGCTGATTGTCTTCAAGGAATTGCTGCAGCTTCAGCAACTCGGCCTGAAAAGGTTTGAGTTCTTCTTCGCGCCGATAGCGTTTGATTGCCTTTTTCGCCTGTGCTTTAAGCGCCGCATTCTCTTTTGCCAGTTCTTCGTGTTCCTGCACATAATCCTGCAGACTGAGTGTTTTACCGTTCACCTCGATCTTCTCGGGATTCAGTTCATTGGCCACAGTCGTCTTCTCCTGGTATCAGTTCTGTTAAAAAACACCGGGCAGGACGAAGATCCCATCGACAGACCGGTGGCAAAAGACCAGAATAACGCATCCTTCGGCATAAGGTATTGATCCTGCTCAAATTAAAGAGCCAGGCTGTTTGCTTCCTTTAGTCTTCAAGCCGCCGGATTCTTCTGATATGCCGGTGCGCGCAGACTGCGGGGCAGCAGACCACGCTCCACCAGTTCAAACAGACCCTGTACCAACAGTGCGAGCACGGCGGCGGGAACAGCGCCCTGCAGTATCAGGCTGACATCATCAAGACGTATACCTGTCAGGATAGGCTGGCCGTATCCGCCGGCACCGATGAGTGCACCCAGTGTCGCGGTGCCGACATTGATAACGGCCGAGGTCTTGATGCCGGCGAGAATGGAACGGGTGGCCAGCGGAAGTTCCACAATGCGCAGCCTTGCTCGTGGAGGCAAGCCGAGTGCCTGCGCGGACTCTATGATAGCCGGCGGAATATCCTTGAGACCTGCATGGGTGTTACGGATGATCGGCAGTAGGCTGTAGAGAAACAGGGCCACCACCGCCGGTGGTCCGCCGATACCCAGCAGCGGAATCATGAACACGAACAACGCCAGTGAAGGAATGGTTTGAATAATGCCGGCCACACCGAGCACGATATGGCCGCTACGGGCGGATCGCGCCGCGAGGATGCCAAGGGGAATCGCCAGCGCGATGGCCGCACCGAGCGAGATACCAACGAGTACCAGATGCTCCGCGGTATGCTGCCAGAATCGCTGCCAGGCTGTTGTCACCCGGTTGTCCACATCCAGGTCGAGCGCCTTGTTGAGAAACGCGGCGGCGACAGCGGAATCGTTCTCCCCGTGCAACTTGACGCGCGCGTTCATCCTGCTCATGGTGGTTGCATCGATCGTACCGGCCAGCCGTCTGAACCAGTCGACAACCCCGGGCGCACGTTGCTCCAGGTCGGCACGATACACGACGACCGCGTCATAGACGGGAAAGTAATCAAGATCGTCTTCAAGTGCGACAAGCTGGTAATAATCAATTTCAGCGTCTGTTGTATACAGTTCGGTGACGTGCAGTGTGCCGGCATTAATACCGCGATAAGCGAGGTCATGATCCAGTCCGCGCACGTTTTGCTGGGGCAGCCGGTAGCGTTGTTGCAGCCCCGGCCAGCCGTCGGC